>JALYPS010000095.1 GCA_030856285.1 Pseudomonadota bacterium | reverse complement strand
AGCTGGTGTTGAACGAGGCCGAGGCCGTGCAGGTCCGGGAGATCTTCGCCCTGTACCTGGAGCTTGGATCGGTCTCGGCGCTGGAGGCGCGGCTGGCGGAGCAGGGGGTCCGCTCCAAGGTCTGGGTGAGCGCGAAGGGGACGAGGTCCGGGGGCGTGCCCCTCAGCCGCGGCGCCCTGTTCCACATGCTGCGCAACCGCATCTATCTCGGAGAGATCGTCCACGGGACGACCAGCGTCGCCGGCTGCCATCCGCCGATCGTCGATGCGGAAGTGTTCGCCAGGGCCCAGGCGCAGCTCGCGGCCAACACCCGCGCGCGCAAGGAGCGGCCGCTGCGGTCGGCCCAGCTTCCGCTGAGAGGTCTGGTGTTCGACGCCGATGGCCACCCGATGAGCCCCTCGTTCGGCTACGGCCGGGGCGGCCGGGTCTACCGCTACTACGTCTCGGCGCCGCTGCAGCAGGGCCGCAAGGTCGTCGAGCGGGAGGGCGTGCTGCGGCGGGTCTCGGCCGAAGCGCTGGAGGAGGCGGTGCGGACGCAACTCGAGACCGTCATCCCCGGCGAAGCCGGATGCGCCATGGCCGATCTGTTGAAGCCGGTGCGCCGGGTGGAGGTGCTGCCGCAGGAACTGCGCATCGCCTTCGAGGCCAAGGCGTTGCCTCGGGATGTACGCGTGCGGCTCCAGCGCTGCGACGCCCACGCAGACCGGGTGGTGCTCACCGCGCCGGTACGGTGCCAGGCGCGCGGCGGCCGGACCTGGGTGCTGACCCCTACCTCCTCGACAGCTAGCCGCAAGGCGCGGCGCGATCCGGTGTTGATCCGGGGCCTGCGTCAGGCCCACAAGATCGCCGCCGGTATGGGATGGCGGGCCGGCGACGGATCGTGCGAGGGATCGGGCAAAGCCCCCACGAGCAGTTACGAACGCCGGCTCTGGCCGCTGGTGTTCCTGGCGCCCGACATCCAGCAGGCGATCCTCGAAGGCCGCCAGCCGCCGGCGCTCACCCTGGATCAACTGCTCAAGATGCAGCTCCCGACGGCTTGGCCTGATCAGCGGCGGGCGCTCTGCTTCGACAGAAAATGATCCCTGTTCCGCTCAGAAACACTCCCTGTTCCGTAAAATAGTGATCCCTGTTCCGCGCGAAAACGATCCCTGTTCCGGCGCAACATCATTCCCTGTTAATTTTGTCGGCCACGGCAGCCGGACAGGCCCCGAGCGCCCGCGCTGACTGGCTTTGCGAGCCGCAGCGGTTCTCGGGCCGCGAAATCGGGCCCTTGAAAAACATCTGATTTCCCTGTTCCGGCCAATAACAGGGAAACCCCACCAGATGCGGTTCGCGCAGAGACTGGGCCCCGTAAAGTGGCCGAAGGCCTGCTCTGAAGGCGCCGGAAGTGCGGCCAGTACGGGAGTTTGGCGGCGAATAGCCCCGTCGTTCCGGGCCCTTGCGGGGCCGGGGTCAGATCAGAGAACCGTTCCGGGGGTGTGTGGCGGAGAGGGTGGGATTCGAACCCACGGTACCCTTCCAGGCACGCCGCATTTCGAGTGCGGTACATTCGACCACTCTGCCACCTCTCCGCGGGGCCGATTAGACGCTTGGTCGAGCGAGCGGCGATGTCTAGTGGCGGTTGGCGTCGGCTGCAAGGCCCTGAGGGGTCGGAAACACAATCAGCGCAGTGCGGGGAGGGCAAGCCCCGGCGCGCGACCGCCGAGGGGATCGGGGCCGATATAGCGGTAAAGTTCCGCCGGACGGCCTCCCGTGCCAGTAGACAGGCGGCCCGTCGGTTCGACTAGGCCGGTGCGTTCGACGCCACGGCGGAAGTTTTGCTTGTGCAGAACCAGTCCGGACACCGCTTCGGCGGCGGCCTGGAGTTCCGACAGGGTGAAGGTTTCAGGCGTCAGGTCGAAGAGGACCGGTCGGTATTTGAGTTTGCTGCGTAGCCGGCCCAAAGCCGTCGCCAGGATGCGGCGGTGATCGGAAACCATGGCGCGACCGGGGGTCAAGGCGGCAAAAGTCTCGTCACGGTCGCGGGCGGATTCGGCGACGAGGCCGGCTTCGTAAAGCAGTTCGTAGCGCTCCAGAACGCGCTCCTCGTTCCACCGCGTGCTGACCGACAGGGCGAACAATCCATCTGCGCGGGCCTGGCGACGACGGGGATCTGCGGCCGCCCAGGCCGTCAGGGCCGGTGCGAGCACGGCGTCGATCAAAGGCGGTCGGCCGGTGCGCCAGTCCTCCCACGGGAAGATTTCGGAGAGTGGCGTCCACAAAGCCTCGGCTGCGGGCACATCGGCGCTGTCGGGGGTGAGGGCGAGGTAGCCGACGGAAACGACGCGCCGGCGGTCGGGGGCGGGGGTAGCGCGGGGCGAGTCCCGACCTGCGTCGCCGAAGGTGTAGAGCTGTTCTACGAAACCCGGGCGAAATCCGGTCTGGGCAGTAATGAAGTCGCGCAGCGCCAGTTCGAACGTGCGGTGGCGAGCCGGGTCAAAGGGGCCAAATGGCAGTCCGGGTTCGTCGTCGCCCGCCTGGGTCGTCAGGGCG
>JALYPS010000342.1 GCA_030856285.1 Pseudomonadota bacterium | reverse complement strand
CTCTATGGCTCCAACGCCTCGTTCATCGAGGACCTGCACGAGAAGTGGGCGGCCGATCCCGCGTCTGTCTCGGACGAATGGCGCGCCTTCTTCGACCAGCTGCGTGACAATGCCGAGAGCGTGAAAGCCTCGGGCGCGGCCGGCTCTTGGGGCCGTTCGGCTGTCACCGAACCGACCGAGGCCACCGGCGTGTTCGACGGCCGCTGGCCGGCTCCCAAGCCTGATCCGAAAAAGCCGGGCGCTCCGGCTCCGGCGCCCGCCGCCGCTTCCGCCCCAGACGCCGCCGTACTGGCCGAGGCCGTCCGCGCCGCCGCCCATGATTCGATCCGCGCCCTGATGCTGATCCGCAGCTATCGCGTCCGCGGCCACCTGCAGGCCAACCTCGACCCGCTGGGCATCGAACAGCCGACCAGCAACCCCGAACTGACCCCCGAATTCTACGGCTTCAGCGAGGCCGACCTCGACCGCCCGATCTTCCTCGACGGCGTTCTGGGCTTCCATACCGGCACCATCCGCCAGGTCCTGGCCCTGCTCAAGCGCACCTACTGCGGCACGCTCGGCATACAGTTCATGCATATCGCCGAGCCGGAGGAGAAGAGCTGGCTACAGGCCCGCTTCGAGGGGGCGGACAAATTCGCCCAGAACGGCTTCACCCGCGAAGGCAAGCTGGCGATCCTCAACAAGCTGATCGAGGCCGAGGGTTTCGAGCGGTTCCTGCACAAACGTTTTCCGGGCACCAAGCGGTTCGGCCTGGACGGCGGCGAGGCCATGGTCCCGGCGCTGGAGCAGATCATCAAGCGCGGCGGCGCCCTGGGCGTCGACGAGGTCGTCTTCGGCATGGCCCACCGCGGCCGCCTGAACACGCTCGCGGCCGTGATGGGCAAGCCCTATCGCGCCATCTTCCACGAGTTCCAGGGCGGCTCGACCGTACCGTCAGACATCGAGGGGTCGGGCGACGTCAAATATCATATGGGCGCCTCGTCGGACCGGTCGTTCGACGGCAACAACGTCCACCTGTCCCTGACCGCCAACCCGTCGCACCTTGAGATCGTCAACCCGGTGGTGCTGGGCAAGGCGCGGGCCAAACAGGCGTTCGACATCCGCGCCGCCAACGCCGGCCAGCCGGAAGAGAAATGGGCCCTGGACCGTTCCAAGGTCGTGCCCCTGCTGATCCACGGCGACGCCGCCTTCGCGGGTCAGGGCGTGGTCGCCGAATGCTTCGCCCTGATGGGGCTGAAGGGCTACCGCACCGGCGGGACGATCCATTTCGTCGTCAACAACCAGATCGGCTTCACCACCTCGCCGCGGAACAGCCGGTCCTCGCCCTATCCGTCGGACGTGGCCCTGATGGTCCAGGCGCCGATCTTCCACGTCAACGGCGACGATCCGGAAGCGGTGGTCTTCGCCGCCAAGGTGGCCACCGAGTTCCGCCAGAAATTCCACAAGGACGCGGTGGTGGACATGTTCTGCTACCGCCGCTTCGGTCACAACGAGGGCGACGATCCGACCTTCACCCAGCCGCTGATGTATTCGAAGATCCGCGCCCTGAAATCGACGCGCGAGATCTACGCCGAGCGGCTGGTGGCCGAGGGCGTCATCGACCAGGCCGCCGTCGACGCCGAGGTCGCCCGATTCGAGGCCTTCCTCGACGCCGAGTTCGAGGCCGGCAAGACCTTCGAGGCCCAAAAGGCCGACTGGATGGACGGCCAGTGGCAAGGCATCGGCCAACCGGACGGCGAGGAGCGCCGCGGCGAGACCTCGGTTCCGGCGGCCAAACTGGCGGACCTCGGCCACAAGCTGACGACCATTCCCAACTCGGTCGACGTCCACAAGACGCTGAAGCGCGTCATCGACGGCCGCCGCGAAATGATCACCTCGGGCCAGAACATCGACTGGGCCACGGCCGAGAGCCTGGCCTTCGGTTCGCTGCTGGACGAGGGCTTCCCGGTCCGTCTGTCAGGTCAGGACTCGGTGCGCGGCACCTTCTCCCAGCGCCACTCCGGCATCGTGGACCAGACCACCGAGGCCCGCTACGTCCCGCTGAACAACATCCGCGACGGCCAGGCCGAGTTCGAGGTGATCGATTCGGCCCTGTCCGAAGAGGCGGTGCTGGGCTTCGAATACGGCTACGCCCTGACCGACCCCAACACCCTGGTGATGTGGGAGGCCCAGTTCGGCGACTTCGTGAACGGCGCCCAGGTGGTGATCGACCAGTTCATCAGTTCGGGCGAGCGCAAATGGCTGCGCATGTGCGGCCTGACCATGCTGCTGCCGCACGGCTACGAAGGGCAGGGCCCCGAGCACTCCTCGGCCCGTCTCGAGCGCTTCCTGCAGGCCTGCGCCGAGGACAATATGCAGGTCGCCAACTGCTCGACGCCGGCCAACTATTTCCACATCCTGCGCCGCCAGATGCACCGGCCGTTCCGCAAGCCGCTGATCATCATGACGCCCAAGAGCCTGTTGCGGCACAAGAAGGCGGTCTCGACGATCGCCGACCTGGCGGAGGGCAGCTCGTTCCACCGCGTGCTGCACGACGACGCCCAGCGCCGGCCCGATGTCGCCGGTATCAAGATCAAGGCCGACACGGACATCCGCCGCCTCGTCCTGTGCTCGGGCAAGGTCTATTACGACCTGCTGGAACGGCGCGAGCGCGACCAGATCGACGACGTCTATCTGATGCGGCTGGAGCAGTTCTATCCGTGGCCGATGAAGTCGCTGCTGACCGAACTGGGCCGCTTCCCCAACGCCGAACTGGTCTGGTGCCAGGAAGAACCCAAGAACATGGGCGGCTGGACCTTCGTCGATCCGTGGCTGGAGCTCACGCTCGAGAAGCTGTCGGTGAAGTCGAAGCGCGCCCGCTATGTCGGCCGCCCGGCCTCCGCCTCGACCGCCGCCGGTTTGATGAGCCGGCACCTGAAAGAACTCGACGCCTTCCTGACCGACGCCTTCGCCTGATAAGCCATCCCGTCCCCGATAACCGCGGCGCGGTTTCCGGGATGACAAAAGCAAGAAGTTAGAGAGCCCTCTCCATGGCCGACATCCTGACCCCCGCCCTCGGCGAATCCGTCACTGAAGCCACGATCGGCAAATGGACGAAGCAGGCCGGCGACGCCGTGAAGAAGGACGAGGTTCTGGTCGAGCTTGAGACGGACAAGGTCTCGCTGGAAGTCGTTTCGCCGTCCGACGGCGTCCTGTCCGAAATCCGGGCCGCCGACGGTGCCACCGTCACCCCCGGCGCCGTCCTCGGCGTCGTCAGCGAAGGCGCGTCCGCCGCCCCCGCCGCCGAGGCCCCCAAGGCTGAAGCGCCCAAGGCCGAGGTCGCGGCGGCTCCCGCCGCCGAATCCGCTCCGGCCGCAGAACCGGCTCCCGCCGCGCCCGCCGCCTCGGGCGGCTCCGTGCCGATCATGACCCCGACCATGGGCGAGAGCGTCGCTGAAGGCACGATGGGGACCTGGCTGAAGAAGTCGGGCGACACCGTCGCCAGGGACGAAATGCTGGTCGAGATCGAAACCGACAAGGTCGCCGTCGAGGTGTCGGCCCCCGCCGCCGGCGTCCTGACCATCGCCGCCGAGGCCGGTTCGAGCGTCACTCCCGGTCAGCAGATCGGCAGCATCGCCGCCTCGGGCGACGTCCCCGCCGCCGCGCCCGCGGCTGAGCCCGCGGCCGCCGCTCCGGCCGCTTCGGATGTCCCGCACCTGTCGCCCGCCGTTCAGCGCGTGGTGACCGAGAACAACCTCGACCCGAAGGCGATCGCCGCGACTGGCCCCAAGGGCAACATCACCAAGGCCGACGCCGTGAACGCCATCTCCGCCGCCCCGTCAGCTCCCGCCGCCTCCGCTCCGGCGCCGGCTGCGGCCCCCGCCGCCCCGCGCGCAGACCAGCCGCGCGAGGAGCGGGTCAAGATGACCCGGCTGCGCCAGACCATCGCGCGCCGCCTGAAGGAATCGCAGAACACCGCCGCCCAGCTGACCACCTTCAATGAGGTGGACATGACCAACGTCATGGAACTGCGCACCCGGTACAAGGACGCCTTCGAAAAGGCCCACGGCGTGAAGCTGGGCTTCATGTCCTTCTTTACCCGCGCGGTGGTCGCGGCCCTTAAGGAGATCCCGGCGGTCAACGCCGAGATCGACGGCACGGACATCATCTACAAGAACCACTATGACATCGGCGTCGCCGTCGGCACCGAAAAGGGGCTGGTCGTGCCGGTCCTGCGTGACGCCGACGCCCTGTCGCTGGCGGGCATCGAGAAGGGCATCGCGGCCCTCGGCAAGGCCGCCCGCGACGGCGACCTGACCCTGGATCAGCTGCAGGGCGGCACCTTCACCATCACCAACGGCGGCACCTATGGCTCGCTGATGTCGACGCCGATCCTGAACGCGCCCCAGTCGGGCATTCTGGGGATGCACAACATCGTCCAGCGCCCGATGGCGGTGGATGGTCAGGTGGTGATCCGACCGATGATGTACCTCGCCCTCAGCTACGACCACCGCATCGTCGACGGCAAGGAGGCGGTCACCTTCCTCGTGCGGGTCAAGGAACTGCTGGAAGACCCGGCGCGGGCGCTGCTGGACCTGTGATCCGATCGTGTCGTGGAGAGATGACGAGCTGGAGGTGGCGCGCTTCGTCACCGTCCCCGAAGGGGAACTCGCTGTTGCGCTTCTCCGACGCAACAATATCGCCTCCCGGCTGCCTGATCGCGATATGGCGACCATGAATCCCGACCTGCTGTATGCGATCGGCGGTGTCCGCGTCATCGCGCCCGCTGCCCAGATCATCGAAGCCCGAGTGCTGATGGAGCGGATGAGGGCGGGCGAGTTCGCCCGGGAGGTCGAAGCCTCCGGCGACTGGGAAACCGACGCCTTGCCGGGCAAGGTCGGCGAACTCGACGAGGCCCAAGTGCATGGGGCGGTGGGTAGCGCGAAGCGGTGGGCGGCGCCCATCCTCATCTTCGTTCTCCTGCTCGTGCTCGCCGACTGCGCCTTCAATCTCGGCGTCGGAGCCTGAGCCGGCTTAGGCGAGTCCGTCCAGCACCTCGCCGGTGTGCTCGCCCAGCGCCGGCGGCGGCAGATTGTAGGCCACAGGCGTCACCGACATGCGGATCGGCGAGGCCACGGTGCGCACTGGCTCCAACAGGTCGGCGCGGGCCTGCGTCACCTCCAGCCCGCGATGTTTCGCCTGCGGTTCGTCGAACACCTGATCGACCGTGTTGACCGGGCCGCAGGGCACGCCCACCGCTTCCAGCATCGCCATCAGGCCACGCATGGTCTGGCCGGCGGTCAGGGCTGACAGCTCCGCCGTCATGACCGCGCGATGCTCGATGCGCAGGGCGTTGGTCGCGAAACGCGGATCGGCGCCCAGTCCGGCGGCGCCGAGGGCGCTCGCCAGCGACCGGAACTGGCCGTCATTGCCGACGGCGATCACCACCATTCCGTCCGTGCACGGAAAGGGCTGGTACGGAGCCAGATTCGGGTGGGCGTTGCCCATCCGCGTCGGGGCCTTGCCCGAGACGAAGAAATTGGTCGCCTGATTGGCCAGCATGGCGGCCTGAACGTCGAACAGGGCGATGTCGATATGCTGGCCCTGACCGGTCGCCCGCGCGTGCAGCAGCGCCGCCATGATGGCGTTGGAGGCGTACAGGCCGGTGAACAGATCGACCACTGCGACCCCGACCTTCATCGGCTCGGCCCCGGCCGCGCCGTCGGGCTGGCCGGTGATCGACATCAGCCCGCCCATGGCCTGGATCATATAGTCATAGCCGGCGCGGTGGGCGTCCGGCCCGTCCTGGCCGAAGCCGGTGATCGAGCAATAGACCAGCTTCGGATTGATCGCTGACAGGGCCGCGTGGTCGAGGCCGTATTTCTTCAGCCCGCCGGTCTTGAAATTCTCGACCACCACATCGCATGATTTGCTCAGTTCACGGACGATGTCGGCGCCTTCGGGTGTGGCCAGGTCCAGCTCGACCGACTTCTTGCCCCGGTTGGCGCACAGGAAATAGGCGGCGTCGCCCTTCGATCCATCCGCCCTGGTCGTAAAGGGCGGCCCCCAGGCGCGGGTGTCGTCGCCGACCCCGGGCCGCTCGATCTTGATCACCTCGGCTCCGAGATCGGCCAGCATCTGCGTCGCCCACGGCCCGGCCAGCACGCGGCTGAGATCGAGGACGCGAACGCCGGAGAGGGGGCCGTGGGTCACGAGAGGATTGGTCAGAGCCCCGGGTCCCACACCCCTGCGTCCCGCATCCGGCATTCGCGGGCTTCCCGCGCCCGGCCGTCCATCTCTTCGGCCATGCAGCAGACGGCCCTGGACACCGTGGCCTTGTGAACGCCGGGCACAATGCTGTGCAGGAAGGCGCACCCCGCCAACTTGAGCAGGCGGAATCCGAACCGCGACGACGCGGCCATATGGTGGAAATAGCTCTCGTCCACCTCGCGCGGGTGTTCGACGAACAGACGTTTGAAGGTGCGGATCATGACGGCAGCATAGACTGCGTCGGGGCGTCCCTCTACCCGACCGCAGCATTTTGGCCTAAACCGCCCGCCAGAACCGGGGGGATGCCGGGATCGGCCGACGATTCCGCCGCGCGCCCCCGCCCCGCTCAGGAAAGACCACCCATGGCCGACGGCTCCGCTTCTCCCGCCAAGACCTTCCGCTGGGACGACCCGCTGGACCTCGACGGGCGGCTCACCGACGACGAGCGGATGATTCAGGACGCGGCCCGATCCTATGCCCGCGAGAAGCTGCTGCCCCGCGTGGTCGAGGCCTTCCGCGACGAAACCTTTGACCGCGCCATCATGACTGAGCTGGGCGAGATGGGCTTCCTCGGCGCCATGCTGCCGGAACAGTACGGCGGCTCCTCGGTCAGCCATGTCGCCTATGGTCTGATCGCGCGCGAGATCGAGGCGGTCGACAGCGGCTATCGCTCGGCCATGAGCGTGCAGTCGTCCCTGGCCATGTATCCGATCTACGCCTTCGGCTCGGAAGAGCAGAAGATGCGCTTTCTGCCCCGCATGGCGGCGGGCGAACTGGTCGGCTGTTTCGGCCTGACCGAGGCCGACGGCGGCTCCGACCCGGCTTCGATGAAAACGAAGGCCGTCGCCGTCGAGGGCGGCTACCGGCTCAACGGCGCCAAATACTGGATCACCAACAGCCCGATCAGTGATCTGGCCATCCTGTGGGCCAAGCTGGATGACGTCATCCGCGGCTTCATCGTCGAACGCAGCATGGACGGCTTCACCACCGACAAGATCGGCGACAAGCTGAGCCTGCGCGCCTCCATCACCGGCGACATCGGCCTGAACGACGTCTTCGTGCCCGAAGAGAACCTGCTCCCGGGCGTGAAGGGCCTGCGCGGACCCTTCTCCTGCCTGAACAAGGCCCGCTACGGCATCGCCTGGGGCGCCATGGGCGCGGCCGAGGCCTGTTTCCACCTGACCCGCGACTATGTCGGCGAGCGGATGCTGTTCGGCCGCCCGCTGTCGTCGCGCCAACTGGTGCAGAAGAAGCTGGCCGACATGCAGACCGAGATATTCCTCGGTTTCGAGGGCGCGCTGGCGCTGGGCCGGTTGCTCGATCAGGGGGCCTGGGTCCCCGAGGCCATCTCGATGATGAAGCGCAACAACTGCGGCAAGGCCCTGACCATCGCCCGCGAGGCCCGGGACATGCACGGCGGCGCCGGCATCACCGGCGAAATGCACGTCATGCGGCACGCCATGAACCTCGAGACCGTCAACACCTATGAGGGCGCCCACGACGTCCACGCGCTGATCCTGGGCCGGGCAATCACGGGGCAGAGCGCTTTCTAGGCGCGCGTTTATCAGGAACAATCAGCCCCGCTCTCGCGCGCAACCCCTAGTTTGCGCGAACGCGGTCCGTTGAGCATTGTCATTCCGTATCAACGCCGTATCGTCAGCGAGGGTGGAGTGACGATCATGGACGGAGAAGCGACAGGCATCGACGGCGACGATCCCTTCGCCCAGCTGCGCGATGTCTTCGCCGGTCGCCGCGCCCTGTTGCTGGAAGACGACCCGGCCCTGTCGGAACATGTCGCCGAACGGCTGCTGCGCGCCGGATTCGAGGCCGTGGAAAGGGTCGACAGTGGCGAGGCTGCGATCGCCGCCGCGGCCGCTCCCTTTGACGTCCTGATCCTCGACCGCCTGACCACCGGACTGGACGGACTGGAGACGCTGAAGCGGCTGCGCGCCGGCGGCGGACCCTGCGCCGACGCCCCGGCCCTGATGCTGACCGCGCTCGGCGGAGAGCGACAGAAGGTCGAGGGCCTGCTGGGCGGCGCCGACGACTATCTGTCCAAGCCGGTCGGCGACGAGGAGCTGCTGGCGCGCATCGCCGCCCAGCTGCGCCGCGCCGCCCGGCGAGCGGCCCCGGTCGGGAGCGATCTGGTCAACGGCCCCTTCCGTCTGGCGTTCGGCGCCCGGACCCTGAAATTCGGCGCCGACGGCACATCGCGGCTGATCGATCTTTCGCCGCTGGAATTCGCGATCGTCTGTGAGCTGATGACTGCGCGCGGCCAGCCTGTGACCAAGACCATGCTGTGGGACCGTTGCTGGGTCGAATGGCGCTTCCTGCCGGACAATTTCGTCAACATCATCGACGCCCGGATCAGCGCCCTGCGCCGCCGGCTCAAGGAACAGGCGCCCGAGCTGGGTGAGGAACTGCACCCCCTGATCGTCTCGGCCCGCAGCCAGAGCCTGATTTTCCGCGACCTGTCCGCCTGGACGGATTGAGCCGTCGTGGTCTTGAGCTTCCACCGTCTGCGCGTGTGGCTGGGACGGCGTACCTCGACCCAGCTGGCGGCGGGCATCGCCATTATGGCCGCCGTGGCTCTGACGGGCTCGCTGATCGCCACCAGCGCGGCGGTGCGGATGGACCAGCGCGAGAAGGCGGCCCTGGCGGCGCTGAACGACTACAGCTCCATGGTCGGCAAGCTGGGCGTCGAATCCAGCCTGACCGCCGCCAACATCACCGCGGCCGACGCCGCCTATCTGTCGGCCTGGCTGAGCGCCTTCCAGGCAGGACCGACGCGCGAAGCCGGCAGTCTGGCGGAGACCTGCCGCACCGGCCAGGGCGGCGCCGGGGTGCGGTTCATCCGCGCCCCGGTGGGCAAGCCCGCGGGTCTTGCTGCGCTCGAGACCAACCGTGGGGAGCGCGCCCCGCGGCTCGGCGACGGCGTCTATGTCGTCCGGCTCGAGCGCGGCGTGCTGTGCCGTTCCCGCGCCGTTGAGGTGGTGGTGGTGCGCCAGTCGGTCGGGGCGCTGGATATCGCTGTCGGACGGGTGGTCGATCGGTCAGGCCGGGCCCTGGGCTGGGCCGTGGCCGCGGTGGCGGCCGCCGGCGTGCTGTTGCTGGCGTTCGGCCTGACGGCGGCGACCTTCGCCCGCCGTCGACTGACCAGCGCCGTGGCGGACGTCAGCCGGGCGCTGGATCTCGCGTCTGTCGGAGACTTCTCGGTCCGGGCGCCCCAGACGGCGGTGGCGCCGGAACTGACCGAACTGACCGGCCAGGTGAACCTGACCCTCGACCGGCTGGAGGAGCTGCTCAGCTGGCTGAGGGATTCGGCCGACCAGCTGGCGCATGATTTCCGCACGCCGCTGGCGCGGGCCTCGGCCCGGCTGGATCGGCTGAAGGAGGCGTCGACGACGCCCGAGGCCCGCGCCCTGGCCGAAGAAGCCCGAGCCGATCTGACCCGGCTGACCCGGGCCATGAACGAGGCCATGACCCTCCGCGATGGCGAGGCCTGGGTATTCGAAACAGTGCGGCTCGACCGGCTGGCGATCTCGGCGGCGGAACTCTATCAGCCCTTGGCCGAGGAGCGTGGGGTGGTGATCCGGGTCGAAGCCTCGTCGGTATCCGTCCTCGGTGTGCGGTCCCTGTTGCAGCGGGCGGTGACCAATCTGGTGGATAATGCGGTCAAATTCTCGCCAGAGGACGGAATGGTGACCCTCTCCGTGCGGCTGGACGACGGCGAGCCGGTGCTCTCGGTCGCCGATCAGGGGCCGGGGTTCGATCCGGAGCTGCTCGACGACCCCGCGCGCGCGGTGGCAAGGGCGGCCGACGAGGGCCGCGAAAGCCACGGCATGGGCCTGGCGTTCGTGCGCGCCATCCTCAAGCGGCACGGCGCCTCCATGACGATTGATGACGCCGGTCCGGGGGCTGTCGTCACGGCGCGTTTCTCGCGCTAGGGTCCCTCCAACAACAGGGGATTGGCGATGCGTTCCATCATCCGGGCCGGCGGCCTGTCCGTGCTGGCGCTTGTCGTCGCGGTCCCCTTGTTGGCGGCCACGCCCGCAGCGGCGCAGCAGTCGCCGGTGCCGTTTGACGCCCAGCGCGGCGTCTTCACCTTCGCCACAGGCCTGGAACGGGCCCTGCCCGCGGTGGTTCAGGTCACCACCCTTGGCCAGTCCGAGGGCCCCAGTTCCGGTGAGAACGAGCCGCGGCCGATCTCCAGCGGCTCGGGCGCCATCATCGACGCCCGCGAGGGCATCGTCGTCACCAACAACCACGTGGTCGAGGGCGGGCGGAAATTCACCGTCGACATGACCGACGGCCGCATCTTTGACGCCGTGCTGATCGGCACCGACAAGGCCACCGATCTGGCCGTGCTGAAGATCGAGGCGTCCGGCCTGTCGCAGATCGAGGTGGTCAATTCCGACGCCCTGCGCACCGGCGACCTGGCCTTCGCGGTCGGCTATCCGCTGGGCCTCGACCAGACCCTGACCATGGGCGTGATCTCGGGCATGGGCCGCTCGGGCATGGGCGACCGGATCGAGGACTATATCCAGACCGACGCCGCGGTGAACTCGGGCAATTCCGGAGGGCCGCTGCTGGACAGCCGCGGCCGTCTGATCGGCATCAACACCTCCATCCTGTCGGGAGGCGGCGGCGGCAATGACGGCATCGCCTTCGCCGTGCCCAGCCGCATCCTGATGTATGTGGTCGCCCAGCTGCGCGAGAACGGCGAGGTCCGGCGCGGGACGACGGGCGCCATTCTCGGCTCGCTCAACGCCCAGCGCTCGCGCGACCTCGGTCTCGGCATCGTGCGCGGCGCGGTGATCGAGGACGTCGCCCCGGGCTCGTCGGCAGAGGCTGCGGGCCTGCGCCGCGGCGACATCGTCACCCGTATCCAGAACCGGCCGGTCTCGAACGCGGGCACGGTGGCGGCCACCATCGGCATCGCCGCCCCCGGCGCCCAGGTCGAGGTCGTCTATCTGCGCGACGGCCGGGAAGGCCGCACGACGCTGACCGTTGAGACGCCGTCGGAGCGTCCGGTCATCATGGGCCCGGAAGCGGTGATGGCGCGAGGCGCCTCCATGCGCGCCGTCGCGGACGGTCTGCAGGTGTTTTCAGTCGAGGGCGGCTCCGCCGCGGCGGCTGCGGGCCTGCAGGCGGGTGATCTGATCCGCTCGGTCGACGGCGCCCCGGTCTCGGACCTCGGCGGGCTGGCCGGAGCCCTCGACGGCGACGCTGGCCGGACCCTGTCGGTCACACGGGCCGGCGAAACGGTCGAGGTTGTCCTGCCCTGACGCTTCAGCCCTGACCCTCAGCCAGTCGCCGGACAGCAAAACGCCCGCTCTGCCGGAGGGGGGAGGGTGGCGGAGCGGGCGTCTCTGCTTTGGAGGAAGCATCGGCCCGCCGGAGCCCTGTGTGGAGTGAACCAGAAGGGGCTGGGGGGGCTGTTCAGGATCCGGAAACGCTCCGAACTCCAACGGGCCGATGGATCCGGTGTCGTCCCGCAAGGGGGCGGTCGCTGGGCGGAAGCGAGGCTATTTCATGTTCTCGGCGAATTGTTCACGTTGCGGCGTTCCAGACACAGTGTTCGCCCACGCGACTGCTTTGAATGTGCGGCCGCCCACTGGCGTTTTCCGGATGGCGGCGTAACCTTCTGCTGATGAGCGACGCCGCTGATTTGCAGTCCGTTCCCGGCCCGGTCTTCTTCGACCGGCGCGAGCTCGACCTGATCCTGCGGGTCTATGGCCGGATGGTCGCGGCGGCCGAGTGGCGCGACTACGCCATGGTCGGGCACAGGGATGTCGCCGAGTTCGCCGTCTTCCGCCGCTCCGGCGACGCCCCCCTCTATCGCATCGAGAAGCGCCCGGCCCTGCGCCTGCGGCAAGGGCAATGGGCGGTTATCGGCGAGGGCGGTCTGGTGCTGCGCCGGGGCCGCGAACTGGCCCAGGTGCTGCGGGTCTTCGACAGCCGCAAATTCACGATCGTGGAATAGAAAAAGGCCCCGGCGTTTCCACCGGGGCCCTATTCCTGGTTGGCCTATCGCCCTTCGGGCCACTTGAGGCCAGGCCGCGCTCAAGCAGGCCGGGACCGCGTCCCGGCCGTTAGCGCAACCTACCTGCGTCCGCCGAACAGCATCAGCAGAAACTGGAACATGTTGATAAAGTTGATGTACAGGCTCAGCGCGCCGTAGCTGGTGGCCACGCTCATGGCGGTCTGGTTCCCGCCCAGGGCGTAGTAGGTCATCTTCAGCCGCTGGGTGTCATAGGCCGTCAGGCCAGCGAAGATCAGCACGCCGGCGATGCTGATGATCATCTGCATCATGGTGTTCTGCAGGAACATGTTCACGACCGAGGCGATGATCAGGCCGATCACGCCCATGATCAGGAAGCTGCCGATGCCGGTCAGGTCCTTCTTGGTCGTATAGCCGAACAGGCTCAGCGCGCCGAAGGCGGCGGCCGTGATCAGGAAGGTCTGGATCACCGAGGCGCCGGTATAGACCAGCACCACCGTACCCATCGAGGCGCCGATCAGGGCCACGATCAGCCAGTACAGGCCGCCCGCCATCGCGGGGCTGGGGTTCTTCATCAGGAAGTTGGAGCCCAGCAGGATCACCAGCGGCGAGAACGCCACGATCATGCCCAGCATGGTGAAGCCGGTCAGGCGCTGGACGCCGTCCGGGAAGACCGCGGTCGCATACATCAGATCGCGCACCGGCGGATAGGAGCCGGTCACCCAGGCCAGGGCGGCCGAGACCAGCAGCCCCAGCGCCACCTTGTTGTAGACGCCCAGCATGAAGCTGCGCAGACCCGCATCCACCGACATGTCGGCGGTGGCGGGGATTGATTGGCTGTTTCTGAAATCGCTCATGGCGAGATCGGTCCTCCATTGGGCCGGGCGATCCCGGCCTTTGCGCAAATATCGGGCGCGTCCTGTCCTTCCGCAAGGAAAACCGGACTTGGGCCGCGCGTTTCCAGCCGCTACCAAGGGTCGCATGATCCGGCTGTTCACCGCCCTGCCTGTTCCAGATGACGTTGCGGAGGCGCTTGCCCGCCGCCAGACCGGCCTGCCGGGCGCGAATTGGCGCACCGCCGACCAGCTGCACATCACCCTGGCCTTCTATGGCGGCATCGACGAGCGCCGGGCGGATGACCTGTCCGTCGAACTGGAGCGGGCGGCGACCGGCGGTCCGTTCGAGATCGCCCTGTCCGGCGTCGGCGCCTTCGGCGACGGCCACCGCACCCACGCCATCTGGGCTGGCGTCGCGCCGAACGAACGGCTGTCCGTCCTCGCCGGACGCTGCCGCAGCGCAGCCGAACGCGCCGCCATCAGCATCGAGCGCCGCGACTATCGCCCGCACCTGACCCTGGCCTATCTAAAGCCCCAGGCCGATCCCGACCGGATCGGGACCTGGATCGCCGACCACAATCTGCTGCAGTCTCCGCCGATCCGGGTGGACCGGTTCGGCCTGTATTCCAGCGTCCTGACCCAGGGCGGCAGCCGCTATGATCTTGAAAGGGAGTACGTCCTTTGACCGGACCCGTGCTGGAAACTGAACGCCTGACCCTGCGCCCCATCGCCTTTGAGGATTTCCCGCGCTGGGCCGAGATGATGGGTGACGCCGAGGCGGCGAAATTCCTCGGCGGACCCCAGCCCGCGGCCGTGGCCTGGCGGGGGTTCATGACCATGGCGGGGGCCTGGAGCCTGACCGGAATCTCCATGTTCTCCCTGGTCGAGCGCGACACTGGCTTGTGGCTGGGCCGGATCGGTCCGTGGACCCCGCTTGGCTGGCCGGGCACGGAAGTCGGCTGGGGCCTGCATCCCGACGCGCAGGGCAAGGGCTATGGCGTCGAAGCGGCGACGGCGACCATCGACTACGCCTTCGACGTGCTGGGCTGGACCGATGTCATCCACTGCATCGACCCGGACAACACCCCGTCGCAGCGGCTGGCCGAGCGGATCGGCTCGCGCAACCTCGGCCCCACCCGCCTCCCGCCGCCTTTCCAGGACCTCCCCATCGACCGCTGGGGCCAGAGCCGGGAGGAGTGGAGAGCGCGGCTTCGCTGAGCAAATACTGACGCTTTGACCGATCCGCGCGTTCCGCTAGTCAGGGTGCAAGAAACGACGAGGAAATATGATGCGGGTTCTGGTTCTGGGCGGCGACGGATTCTGCGGCTGGCCGACGGTGCTGCACCTGTCGGCGCAGGGCTGGGACGTCTGCGTCGTCGACAACCTCAGCCGCCGCAACATCGACAACGAACTGGAAGTCCAGTCCCTGACCCCGATCCGGACCATGGGCGAGCGCATCGCCGCATGGAAGGAAATCACCGGCCGGAACATCGACTTCGTCAACATGACCGTCGGCAAGGAGTTCGACCGTCTTGTCGCCCTGATCAAGGACTGGCAGCCCGACAGCGTCGTCCATTTCGCCGAACAGCGCGCGGCCCCCTATTCGATGAAGTCGGCGCGGCACAAGCTCTACACCGTCGACAACAACATCAACGCCACCAACCACCTGCTGGCCGCCATCGTCGAGAGCGGGCGGGACGTCCATCTGGCCCACCTCGGCACCATGGGGGTCTATGGCTACACCACCGCCGGCCTGCGCATCCCTGAAGGCTATCTGAAGGTCACGGTCGACACCGATTTCGGCCCGTCGGAGCAGGAGATCCTGTTCCCGCCGAACCCCGGCTCGATCTATCACATGACCAAGACCCAGGACGCCCTGCTGTTCCAGTTCTACGCCAGGAACGACGGCCTGCGGATCACCGACCTGCACCAGGGCATCGTCTGGGGCGCCCAGACCCAGGAGACGCGCCGGGACGAGCGGCTGATCAACCGCTTCGACTATGACGGCGACTACGGCACGGTGCTGAACCGGTTCCTGATGCAGGCGGCCGTGGGCTATCCGCTGACCGTGCACGGCACCGGCGGTCAGACGCGGGCCTTCATCCATATCCAGGACACGGTCCGCTGCGTGGAACTGGCGCTTGCCAATCCGCCCAAGGTCGGCGACCGGGTCAAGATCCTCAACCAGATGACCGAGAGCCGCCGCGTGCGCGACCTCGCCGCCATGATCGCCGACATGACGGGGGCCGAGGTGCACAATGTGCCCAACCCGCGTCAGGAGGCCGACGAGAACGAGCTGGTGGTCGCCAACGACCAGTTCCGTGAGCTGGGCCTGAAGCCCATCACCCTCGCCGAGGGCCTGATGCAGGACGTGACCGAGATCGCCCGCCGCTACGCCGACCGCGCCGACCTGTCCAAGGTGCCGTGCGTCTCGACCTGGAACGGCAAACGGGCCGAGGCGGTCAAGGCTCCGCCGACCGTCGCCGCGCCGCCCACGGCCCCGGTCCGCGCCCGATCGGCCTGATCGATGTCCGGGGCCGCCGTCTCTCCCTCGC
>JALYPS010000315.1 GCA_030856285.1 Pseudomonadota bacterium | reverse complement strand
GGCGCACCACAGGCGGCGAGGGCGAGGACGCTGGCGGAGACGAGGATCAGACGAAAGGACATGGGATACCGGTTGGTTGCAGTCCGATCCCAACCCCTGACCCGGAGTCCTGTTCCCGCACAACTCTGGCGCCGGAACACTTCTCAGGGATTGGGCTTGCCCGTCGCCGGGTCGGTCGCCGTCTCGCCGGAGTTCGAGGAGCCTTCGGATCCCCTCGGCTCGGTGGCCGGGCGAGGCGGCGCGCCCTCGCGCGCGGGCGTGCGCTGGTTCTCTGTCTCGGTTTCGCGATTGTCGGGTCGGCCGGGTGTGGACATGGGAGCTCCGGTGGATGCCTGCAACGGCAACGCCCGCCCCGCGCCGAGGCTCCGCACAGACTTCGTTCACCATGAACGCTCACCGGCCCGAAACGGGCGCCGTGTCAGGTTGGACTGGAAGGGCGCTCCGTCGAGGATCGCCGAAGGACGGCTGCATGGCTTCGTTGAAGGTTGAAATCGTCGGTATCGACACGCTCGGCGATGCGGAGTGGGCGGCGTGGCGCGCCATGCTGGACGCCAACCCCTCGCTCGCCAGTCCCTATTTCCGGCCGGAGTTCGCCCAGGTCGCCGGTCGCGTCAGCCCGACGTCGGCGATGGCGGTGTTCTACCGCGGCGGCGAGACCGTCGGCTTTTTCCCGCATCAGCGGCGCGGCGGGGCGATGCAGCCGCTGGCGGCGCCGATGAACGACTATCACGGCGTTATCGCCTTCCCCGGCATGGCCCCCTCGCTGGAAGAGGCCGCCGAGGCGCTGGGCGCAACCCGCTTGAACGTCACCGCCTGGGTCGGGCCGACCGGGCTGGGCGAGGACCGCCGCACGGTCCAGGTCGAGCTCGGCGACGGCGGCCATGACGGCTGGTACGCTGAACGCCGCGCCACCCACGCCAAATTCTTCAAGGACAAGGAGCGCGCCCGACGCAGCATGGAGGCCGAGCTGGGTCCGTTGCGGGTCGAACGGGACCTGCGAGACCCGGCGATGCTGGACTGGCTGATCGACCTCAAGCGGGATCAGTACCGCCGCACGGGCCGCCACGACATCTTCGCCTGCGGCTGGACCGCCGATCTGCTGCACGCCCTGCTCAGGGAAGAGGGCGACGGCTTCGGCGCCTCCATGGCCGCGCTGTGGGCCGGGGACCGGCTGTCGGCGGTGGAGTATTCGCTGCACGCTGGCGACCAGTATCATTTCTGGTTCCCCGGATATGAGCCCAGTCTGGCGCGCTGCTCGCCGGGCATCCTGCTGAGTCTGGAGACCATGCGGCTGGGGGCGGAGCGCGGCTATCGCACCTTCGACTTCGGCTTCGAGGGCGAGCACTACAAAAAATACTTCTGCAACGGCTTCAAGGTCGTGCGCGAGGCCGTGGTGCTGAAGCCGGGTCTGGGCGCGAGCATGAGCCAGGCTGCGGTCGGGGCGCTGAACCTGGCCGGCGCCGGGCGCGGCGAGCGACTGCGCACCAGCGTGCGCCGCCGCTGGGCCGCCATCGAGGCCTGCGAGACCACCCCGACCGCCCGGATGAAGGGCGCGATGCAGGCGGCAGGCGCCGCCCTTGCAAAGGTTCGCGCCACCCCCAATCGCGTTCCGGCGTGAGACAGATGAAGAGCAACGTACAGACCCGCACCCGCTACACCGGCCCGATCGCCGAGGCCGGGGTGCATCCTCACAGTCTGGTGGAGCAGGGCTTCGCCTCCGACGAGGCGCTGGCGGCGGTGCTCGACCGCTATCCGGCCGGGCTGTTCGACATCAATCTGTATGACTACGACGACGAGGGTCAGGTCTCGCTGCGCACCGGCGCCCGCGGCAAGCTGGACGGGGCCGAACTGCTGGCCGCCATCCAGCAGGGGCGCCTGTGGGTCAATCTGCGCTCGGTTGAGACCGGCTGGCCCGAGCTGTGGGCCGCGGCCATGGCCGAGTTCAGCAAGGTGCAGGGCGCCTATCCCGGCCTGCGCGCCGTGAAGAACGCCGGCCAGTTGATCCTGTCCTCGCCCAAGGCGCGGGTGCCCTATCATTTCGACGCCGCCGGCGTGGTGCTGTTCCATCTGCGCGGCCGTAAGCGGATCTTCGTCTATCCCGGCGACGAGTCCCACCTGGCCGAGGTCGATATGGAAAAGGTGGTGTCGCGCCAGACCACCGAGGAACTGCCCTATGTCCGCGCCTTTGAAGCCGACGCCCAGATCATGGACCTGGAGCCGGGACAGGCCCTGACCTGGCCGATCTATGCGCCGCACCGGGTCGAGAACCTGGACCGGTTTTGCGTCTCCCTGTCGATGGACTTCCAGACCTGGCCTTCGCGGTTCCGCAACGGGGCCCTGTTCACCAACGCGGTACTGCGCAGCCGGGGCGGCCGTCCTCGCATGACCGACCGCATGGCCACGCCCGAACTGGCCGCCCGCTGGGCCGCCTCGCTGGCCCTGAAGCGGGCCGGGGCGCTGAAGAGCCGGATCGCGACCTTCCAGCGCGATTTCGAACCCGAGGTCGGCGTCGAGGACGGGGCCGGAGCGCTGCGTGCCTGACCGCCGACCCGTGTTTTCTTACAACGAGGTCATGACCTCGATTTAAAGTGACTTGGCGACGGGGCGGTCG
>JALYPS010000314.1 GCA_030856285.1 Pseudomonadota bacterium | reverse complement strand
GTTCACGCGCGACCTCGTCGGCCTCGCGGATGTCGACCAGCAGGGCCTTGCCGGCCTTGATACGGGCCGAGACTTCGGCCGGGGGCAGGGGGGTGAGAGAGGCCATGGGTCAGTTTCCTTGGGGAGGGGGGCAATAGATGTCGACGAGAACGGCGATGACCTTCAGGGCCGCCGGGTTGGCGATGCGGTAGAGGATCGAGACGCCCTCGCGTCGGGTCGTCACCAGCCCTTCCTCGCGCAGCACCGCGAGGTGCTGCGACAGGGCGGACTGGGACAGCCCGACAAGCGGCAGAAGCTCGCCCACGGCGCGTTCGCCGTCGCCCAGCCGGCACAGGATCATCAACCGCCGCTCATTCGAGAGCGCCTTCAGAAGACGGGCGGCCTCGCCGGCGCTGGCTTGAAACTGGTCCAGGGACAGGGTGTGAATGTCGTTCATGGTGCGGCTTATATCAGTACTTGCTAAATTAGCAATATCTAATATATTGACCCCAGCAAGGGAGCTCCCGTATGTCTGTCACCGTCCCGCCTGTCCCGACCGTCGAAGGATTCTTCGACGTCGCGACCCACACCATCACCTATCTGGTCGCCGACCCCGCCACCGGCGCCGCCCTGATCATCGATCCGGTGCTGGACTTCGACGCCGCGGCCGCACGGATATCGACAACCTCGCTGGAGCAGGTTCTGGCCCGGATCGGCGAACGCGGTCTGACGCTTGAGCGGGTGCTTGAGACCCACGCCCATGCCGATCATCTGACCGGAGCCGATGAAATCCGTCGCCGCACCGGCGCTCCAGTAGGCATCGGCAGCCGCATCACAGAGGTGCAGAAGGTCTTCGGCGTGCTGTTCGAGGCTCACGATGTCACCACGGACGGCGTGGTCTTCGACAGTCTCTATGCCGACGGCGCGCGCTTCACCCTGGGCTCGCTGCCGGTCGAGGTCCTGCATACGCCCGGCCACACCCCGGCCTGTGTCAGCTATGTGATCGGCGACGCGGCCTTTGTCGGCGACACCCTGTTCATGCCCGACTTCGGCACGGCCAGATGCGACTTCCCCGGCGGCGACGCCCGGACCCTGTACCGGTCCGTTCAGCGCATCCTGACCCTGCCGCCGGAAACGCGGGTGTTCGTCGGGCACGACTATCTGCCCGAGGGCCGCACGGAGTTCCGCTGGGAGACGACGGCGGCGGCCGAGGCCGCGGACAACATCCACATCGGCGCCGGCCGGTCGGAGGACGCGTTCGTCGCCCTGCGCGAGTCCCGCGACGCGACCCTCACGGTTCCGGCGCTGATCCTGCCGGCGCTTCAGATCAACATCCGCGCCGGCGCCCTGCCGCCCGCCGAACCGTCGGGCCAGCGGTTCCTCAGGACCCCGTTGAACGCGCTCTGACGCTCAGAGGTCGGCCGGCATCGTCCCCGAATTGACGGCGATCCGGCCGATCAGACCCTTGACGATCAGGTCCACGGCCGTGCCCTCGCGATAGTTGGCGGCGGCGACGAAATTGACCCGGTCCTCCGAGATCAGCCGATGGATCTTGCGCGTGTCGCGCGGAGTGTTGTCGGGGTCATAGACGGCGATCGAATAGCCGCCCTTGGTGTGCATCATCTTCATCGTCGGCACGTCGGTGTCGCCGTCGCCGAGGAAGATCATCCGCTCGAAGGGAATGGGGCGTTCGTCATCGGGGATGAAGCGGTTGATCCGCTCGTCGTCCCAGTGGTTGAACACGCCCTTGTTGATGCGGAACAGATACTGGGTCTTGGTCGTGTAGTTGACGCCGACTGCCGGCCAGATCGCCACATCCTCGGCGTCATAGACGTATTTCGACGCGTAGACGTGGCGGAAGGCCTTGGCGATCGGGCAGCCCTCGATCATCTCCGTCAGCCCAGCCGAGATGATGTAGTGCTCGATCTCCAGCCCGACCTCGGCGCCATAGGCGTTCATCCGGTCGAACCACGACAAATCCCGCAGACCCTCGAACAGGGCGACGTCTCGGCCATGGTCGCGCAGGGCCTGTTTCGTCACCGGCTGGTTCACCT
>JALYPS010000301.1 GCA_030856285.1 Pseudomonadota bacterium | reverse complement strand
AGGGTTCGCCGATCGGGCGGGCGGAACTGGTGCGGCTGTTCTCGACCGTGCTGCGCAAGGATGACGACGGCTATGTGCTGGTCACGCCCGGCGAGAAGCTGTCGATCACGGTCGAGGACCTGCCGTTCCGCGCGGTGAGCGTGACGCGGCGCGGCGAGGCGCTGGTCTTCACCACCGATGTGGGGGACGAGGCAGAGGCGGGGTCCGAACATCCGATCCGCGTCGATACGGACCCGGGAACCGGCGAGCCGTCGCCGTCGGTGCATGTCCGCGCCGACCTGTGGGCGCGGATCGCGCGGCCGGTCTTCTATGAGCTGGTCGAGCTGGCGAGCGTCGAGGACGGGCGGCTGACCGTACGGTCCGGCGGCGTCGCCTTCGCGCTGGGTCCGGTTGGGGCGGGCGTCGAATGAGTCTGGCCACCCTGCGCGAGCGTTTGATCGAGCATCTGGAACCCGCGGTCAGCTGGACGGCGGATCGCGCCCCTGCGCGGTCCGACTTCGACCTCAACCCGGAGGCCGAGCGGCCCGAACGTACGCTGAGGCCCGCCGCGGTGCTGATCCCGGTGATCGCGGGGCCGGACGGGGCGACCGTGTTGATGACGCGACGCTCAGACAGCCTGGCCAGCCACACCGGTCAGATCGCCTTTCCGGGCGGGCGGCTGGACCCGGGAGAGACGGCGGTCGAAGCCGCCCTGCGCGAGGCCTTCGAGGAGGTGGCGCTGGACCCGGCTCTGGTCGAGGTTCTGGGCGTCGGCGACGCCTATGAGACCGGCACCGGCTTTCTGGTGACGCCGGTGGTGGGATGGCTGACCGCCACGCCCGACACGACCCCGTCGCCGGACGAGGTGGCCGAGGTGTTCGAGGCGCCGTGGGACTTCCTGATGGACCCCGCCAACCACCGCCGGGATTCCTACGACCGCGAGGGCCAGCCGCGACGCTGGTACTGGGCCATCACCCATGAGGAGCGCTACATCTGGGGGGTCACGGCGGGGATCGTGCGGGCGCTGCGGACGCGGCTGTACGGCGAGGACGCCGGCCCCGATGTCGTGGCGGAGGACGCAGCGTGATGCGGCTCGACGACCAGCCCTGGCTGACGGCCCCGGCCACGCGCGCGGTAATGACGGCGCTGGAGGTGGCGGGCGGACCCGGCTGCGCCCGCTTCGTCGGCGGCTGCGTGCGCAATGCCCTGATCGGCGCGCCGGTGGCCGACATTGACATCGCCACGACCCTGAAGCCTGAAGAGACCGACCGCGCCATCCGCGCCGCCGGACTGAAAGCCGTGCCGACCGGCATCGCCCACGGCACGGTGACGGCGGTGTCGGAGCGCCAGCCTTTCGAGATCACCACCCTGCGCCGCGATATCTCGACCGACGGGCGCAACGCCACTGTCGCCTTCACCGATGACTGGGCCGAGGACGCCGCGCGCCGCGATTTCCGGCTGAACGCCCTCTATGCCGACGGCGGGGGCCGGGTGTTCGATCCGACGGGCGACGGCGCGGCTGACGCGGCGGCGGGGCGGATCGTCTTTGTCGGCGATCCGGAGACGCGCATACAGGAGGACTATCTGCGCATCCTGCGCTTCTTCCGCTTCTTCGCCTGGTACGGCCGGGGCGAGCCCAATGGGGCGGCGCTGGAAGCCTGCCGCGCGCTCGCGTCGGGCATGACGCGCCTGTCCTCTGAACGGGTGTCAAAGGAGCTGATGACGCTTCTGGCCGCGCCCGATCCGCGCGTCGCCATGGCGGCGATGGCAGAGGCGGGGGTGCTGGCGCAGATCCTGCCGGAAGCCGCGACCGGACCGCTGTTTGAGGCGGGGGTCGAGGTGAGCCCCGACCCGGTGATCCGGCTGATGATGCTGATGCCGATCGACGAGCGCCTTGTGAGAGACGCCTCGACCCGGCTGCGATTTCCAAATTCAACACGTGATCGGCTGACCTCCGCGGCCGTCGCCGCGCCTGATGTCGACCTGGCGATGGGCGACCCCGAGGTCCGTGCGGCTGTCTATCGCTACGGCGTCCGGGCCGTCGGCGACGCCCTGCACCGCCGCTGGGCGGAGAGCCCTGCGGATGACGCCCGCGCGCGCCGCCTGCTGGCCCTCGCCGAGGGCTGGAAACGTCCGCCGATGCCCGTGGGCGGGCGAGAACTGGCTCGGCTGGGCGTCGAGCCGGGGCCGGAGACGGGTCGGCTGCTGAAGGCGTTCGAAGACGGCTGGATCGCTGACGACTTTCCGCCGGACGGCCACGCCGAACGGCTGGCGGCCCTGGTCAGTTCGCCGCGCGGGTGATCTCGGTCACGACCGGGCGATGGTCCGAGCCGGTCCGGCGACCGAGGCGGCGGCTGACGAAGGCGAGATCCGGAGAGGCGTAGACCTGGTCGATCGTGACCCCCAGGGCTGACGGGAGTTTGTCGGGCCAGGTGCCGGGAAAGCCCGGCGCAGGACGCAGGCCGATGTCGCGCCGGATCTGTTTGCCGATGCGGGCGCTGGAGACGCTGTTGAAATCGCCCGCGACCACGACCGGGCCGTCGAGGGGTTCCACGACCGCGTTCAGCGCCATGGTCTGGCTGATCTGGCCCCAGGAGTGCTGGAACGGCCAGGGCCGGGTCAGGTGGACGCCGACCACATTGACCGGCCCCAGCGGCGTCCGCACCGTCGCGGCCACTGCGTGCAGACCATCGGGCGGATCGGCCCGCATGGTCACGGGCCAGCGCGAGGCGATGACGGACCGCGAGGGGCCGCGCGTCTGGTCCAGCCGCATCGAGGCTGCGCGGTGCGGATAGCCCGCGAGCAGTTCGTCGATCTTCAACGCGGGATCGCTGGCCAGTTCGATCAGAACGACGATGTCGGCGTTCGCGGCCTCGATCGACCGGCGGATCCGGGCGGTGTCGTTGTTCTTGTAGAAAAGATTGGCCGAATAGACCCGCACGATGGCCGCGTCGGGGTCGGGGGCCGACGCCTTGGGAAACCACTGCGGCCAGACCGCCAAAGCAAGCAAAAGGCTGGTCAGCACGCCCAGACCCGCCGGCGCCTTCATCCGCAACAAGCCGAGTCCTGCGGTCAGCAGAACGGTCGCGATCAGCACCGGCGCCATGAACTGGGCCAGCAGGTCCACCACGCGGTTGTCGACACCGGCGAGCACGAGGACGGCGATGCCCGCCACCGGGATCAGGGCCAGAAGAAGCAACGCCTCCAGCCACTGCCGCCGAGTCCAGTCCGGCAAACTGAATCGCCGACCTTGCCTTTCCGGGTGAACGGGGTTCGTCATGGCGCGTTACGGTCTCGCTTCAGGAGGGCAGACATGGCCAGACGGACCGTCGCGGATATCGAGAAGATCTGGGCCAATGTCGAGGGCGTCAAGAAATTGTCCGACCGGGCGCTGGGCATCGGCCCGTTCGGCATCGGACTGGACGGTCTGCTGACCTGGATACCGGTGGTGGGCACCGTCTACAGCGTCGGGGCAGCCGGCTGGCTTCTTGTTCAGGCGTCCCAGGCGAAGGCGGCGCCCGGAACCCTGTTGAAAATGGCCGGCTATCTCGGGCTCGACAGCACGGCGACGGTCGTCGGCGAGGTGATCCCGTTCGCGCCGGATGTCGTCGACATGCTGTTCCCGGGCCACCTGATGGCGGCGAGGGCTTTGCAGAAGGACATCGAGACCACTCACTGGGT
>JALYPS010000300.1 GCA_030856285.1 Pseudomonadota bacterium | reverse complement strand
CGCTGATGCAGCCGCCGCCGCGCGGCCGCCGCCCGCCGGCGCCGCCTCCTCGACCGCGGGCGCGGTCAGGTTCTCGGTGTAGATGAAGCGGGTGCAGGCCTGGCGGAAACTCTCGGGCGTCTTGCGCTCGCCGAAGCCATAGACATCGACCCCCTCCTCACGGATGCGCGACGCCAGTCGGGTGAAGTCCGCATCCGACGAGACCAGACAGAAGCCGTCGAACCGGCCCGAATGCAGCAGGTCCATGCCGTCGATGACCAGGGCGATGTCGCCCGAATTCTTGCCTTTGGTGTTGGCGAAATTCTGCTGCGGCTGGATGGCGAACCGCGCCAACACCTTCGTCCAGCCCATCAGCTGGTTGCTGGCGAAGTCGCCATAGATGCGCCGCGCCGAGGCCTCGCCCAGGGTGGCGATCTCGGTGAACAGGGCCTCGGCGATGCGGGCCGAGGCGTTCTCGGCATCAATCAGGACGGCGAGGCGGGGGGCTTTGGAGACGACGGTCATGAGTCCATGCTCTCGACCGCGCCGCGCCCCGGGTCAATGCCGTCAGTTCGCCGCCGGGGCCGCCGCCGCTGTCACCAACAGGCCGTCGACGGGCTGCACCACCCCGTTCGAAGCCACGGTCTCCGAGCCGGTCAGCCGCGCGCGGGCGCCGCTGTCGCCCATGACGATCACCGTCTCGCCCTCTTTCGAGAAGGTCAGCAGGCTGTTGGCCATGGTGCGCATCTGGACCTCGCCGGAGCCCTCGCGGGCGATGGCGGCCAGAATGTCGGCCCGCGTCAGGGCCCCGGGCACGATATGGGCCCGCAGCAAGGCTGCGGCCTGGGCCTTCATCGCTTCGTCGCCCAGATCGCCGGCCGAGGCCGTAAAGGCCGCGTCCGCAGGGGCGAACACCGTATAGGGGCCCTTGCCCTCCAGCACGTCGCCGAGGGCGGCGTTGTCCAGCACGCGTTCCAGCGTCCCGAACGCACGGTCGCCTTCCAGCGTCGCCGCAAGGGTCCGGTTCGAGGGCTCCGCCGCCCCCGTCCCGTCAGCCTTGCCGGCCCCGTCACCGCAGGCGGCCAGCGCCATCACACAGAGGGGCGCCAGCGCCCACGGCATCGTCAGTCTCATTCTTGCGCTCCCGGTCAGGTCAGCAGCTGGATCACGGCCGTGATCAGCTGGGTCTTCGGATCGGCCTGGTACACATAGCCGTCATTGTAGCGGTACATCGCTTCGGCGTTGTCCGCATACTGGCTACGGTACGCCGAGGGCACATTGTAGATGTCATAGCCGCTGGGCATGGCCTGGCCGACGCTGAGGTTCTGGCCGGTCAGCAGGGCCGCGACCCGGCTGATCATGTTCGTCTGCGGATTGACGCCGTACAGGGCGCCGTCCGCATAGCGGTAGTCCTGGCCCTGCGGCAGGCCGAAATAGCTGGAATAGTAGTCGGGCGCCTGCTGGTACGCATACTGCGACGGCCACGTCGCGCCGGGCGCCAGCGCCCCGCCCAGCACCGGCAGATAGCCCAGCAGCGAGCCCTGCTGGTTCATCCGGTACAGATAGCCGTTCTCATAGCGATAGCGGTTGTCGTCGTCGCGCGAGCGCCACAGGTGCTCATAGCGGTCGGCGGCGGCGGCGCGGGCGATCTGGCGCGCCTGTCCGGGCGGCAGACAGCCGTTGTCCTTCTTGGCCAGTCCGGGCGGGCAGCCGGCGATCAGGCCGCGGTCGCGGTCGCGATGGAAATAGACCACCGGGCGGCCGTCGCGGGTCTGGAAGACCTCGCGCTCGACCGTGCGGCGCAGTTCATTGCGGTCCTCGCGGCGGTCGTCACGGCGATCCTCGCGGTACTCCCGGCGGTCGTCGCGGCGGTCGTCTCGGTTCCCGCGGACGATCTCGACCACGCGGGTGTCGGGGCGGTCAGCGCGGCGATCATCGCCACGGCCGTTGCCATTGCCGTTGCCGTTGCCGTTGCCGCGACCATTGCCGCGGTCGTCATCGCCGCCGCGATTGCCGCGCTCCTGCCTGTCGCCGCCATTGCCCTTGCCGTTGCCGCCGGGATCGTCAGCCAGGGCGGCGGTCGGCACGGCCAGCGCCAGCATGAGGGCGGTGGTAATCGGAACAAATTTATACATTGGAGCCTCTCCGGGTTCCCTCATATAACGGGCGCGACGCGGGGGTGTTCCGCCCGCAGGCCCGGCGCCGCGACGAAGGTGCGGGCCGTCCAGTGATGCGCTAGAGACTGCGTCCATGACCCAACCTTTCCTGCGCCGCCTGCTCGACCTGCCCGGCATCGATGATCTGGAGCTGAAGGCGCTGATGAAGCCGCGCGCCGCCGACCCGGACGAACTGCACGACCTCCCCGAGATCGCCGAGGCCATCGACGAAACCGCCCGCGCCGCCTTCGGCCTGACCCCGGACGAGGCGCAGGCCGTGGCCCTGCCCGCCGACTGGGACGGCATCGAGCGGCTGGATCCCGCCGACATGGCCGAGGCCTTCGCCGCCGAAGGCTGGGACGTCATGGACGCGCGACGCAAGCCGCTGCGCATGCTGGCGCATTGGGCATTGCCCCTGGCCCTGTCGATGCGCGGCGTCGCCGGCGCGCTTCCGTTCCACGCCGAACCCGACCGGCCCGTCACCGACTGGGGCTCGAACCTCAAGGCCGAGGCGACGCGATTCAGGAAAAGATGAGGTTGGGCCGCGGTCACAGGGCTCCGCCCTGTCGACCCGGAGCCTGTCCTCGGGCCGACCGAAGGTCGGACCCGGGGGCGGCCTGATTGGACCGCCCCCCGTCGCACTCTTCCGCAATGTCCTCATC
>JALYPS010000299.1 GCA_030856285.1 Pseudomonadota bacterium | reverse complement strand
ATTCCGCCGGGCGCCGGCGCGATCTGCGACGCCGACGGGCCGCGCAAGATCGGGCGCGGCGCGGCCGAGGGGGCCTTCACCACCGCCCCGGTCATGGTCGCCCACGCCAGCCTCACCGCGCGCCGCCTCGGCGTCTCCCCGCCGCCGCGGTCCACCGATCTGCTGGACGTGCTGGAGCTGTTCGCCTTCGTCCGCCCCGCCCGCTTCTGCGCCCCCTCGCCCAGCGGTCTGGCGCTGGCCATGGGGATGAGCGAACCGAAGGGCGCCGAGGCCCAGGCGCAAGCTTTGATGGACGCCGCCTCTGGCCTGCTGAAGGAACTGGCCGACCCCGCCTATCCGCAACGCGAGGACGCCTTCACCTTGGCCGAAACCCTCGGCCGCGCCGGCTGGTCATGGGCGTGGCGCGTCTCGGGCGCCCTGCAGCACCTGCCCGTCCGCGAGCGCAATCATCGTGGCAGCGGGCTCGACGTCTGGTCGCGCCTGCCAGAATGGGAGGACGAGGCGCCTCGGGGCGAAGCAGGGTCGGCCCCGGTCGATTCCGAGTCCGCCCGCATCCGGCTCGAGAAACTGCTTCAGGCCTCCGGTCTCGACGAGACCCGGCCGACCCAGTCCGACTACGCCGCCGAGGCCGCCTTCGCCTTCTCCCCGCGTAACGAGGAAGGCCGACCCCGCGTCCTGCTGGCCGAGGCCGGCACCGGCACGGGCAAGACGCTCGGCTACCTCGCCCCCGCCAGCCTGTGGGCCGAGCGCAATCAGGGCGCGGCCTGGGTCTCGACCTACACCCGCGCCCTGCAGCGTCAGATCGACCGTGAGAGCGCCGCCCTGTGGCCCGACCCGGTCGAGCGCAAGAAGAAGACCGTCGTCCGCAAGGGTCGCGAAAACTACCTGTGCCTGCTGAACCTGCAGGAGATGGTGCAGGCGGCCCAGCTCGGGAACGGCGACCTGATCGGCATGGCTTTGGCCAGCCGCTGGGCCATGCACAGCCGCGACGGCGACATGACCGGGGGCGACTATCCCGGCTGGCTGCCCGGTCTGTTCGCCACGGGCCCCAGCCATCAGGCAAGCGCCGCCAATCTGGTCGACCGCCGGGGCGAATGCGTCCACGCCGCCTGTCCGCACTATCGAAGCTGTTTCGTCGAAAAGACCATCCGCGCCAGCCGCCGGGCAGACCTCGTCGTCGCCAACCACGCCCTCGTCATGACCCAAGCCGCCTTCGACGGGGCCCGCTCTGCGCGGGGGCTGAAGCAGGATGGCGAGACCGCCGCCCTCAAGCGGATCGTCTTCGACGAGGGCCATCATCTGTTCGACGCCGCCGACAGCGCCTTCTCGGCCTGTTTGTCGGGTCAGGAAGCCGCCGAGCTGCGCCGCTGGCTGCGTGGCCCCGAGGGGCGCGGCCGGCGCGGGCGCGGTCTGGAGCAGCGGCTCGGCGACCTTTGCGCCGACAACGAGGCGGCGACGAAAGCGCTTCAGGACGCCGTCCGCGCCGCGGCCCAACTGCCCGGCGAGGGCGTGTCCGGCCGCATCGCCCCCGCCTCGGGCGAGGTCAATCCAGTCGGGCCGATCGAACGCTTCCTGCTGGCCGCGCTGGAACAACTCCGTGCACTGACCAGCGAAAACGCCTCGGGCAGCGGGACCGAGTTCGGCATGGAATGTTCGCTGCGCCCCGTGACGGAGCCGGTGCTGGAGGCGGCCCGCGAAGCCGCCCAGGCCCTCGCCGCCGTCGAGGCGCCTCTACTGGCCCTGTCGCGCCATCTGGAAGACATCCTCGACGACGAGGCGTCCGAACTGGACGGCGCCGCCCGCGCCCGCATCGAGGGAGCGCTGCGCGGTCTCGACCGCCGCGCCCGCATGACCCTGCCCGGCTGGCGCTCGATGCTGGCGGCGCTTGAGGTTTCGTCCGACGAACCGGACCCCGACTTCCTCGACTGGCTGTCGGCCGAGGCCGCGTTCGGCCGGATCATGGACGTCGCCCTCCGTCGCCACTGGATCGACCCGACCGTGCCGCTGGAGGCCGCCGTGATCATGCCTGCGCATGGCGTGCTGGTGACCAGCGCGACCCTGTCCGATCCGAACTCCGACGACCCCTTCGACATGGCCCGCCTGCGCACCGGCTCCGCCCGTTTGGTTGAGCCGGCGCGAACGCTGAAGGTCGAAAGCCCGTTCGACTACGCCGCCAACAGCCGGGTCATCGTCGTCAACGATCTGGTGAAGGA
>JALYPS010000281.1 GCA_030856285.1 Pseudomonadota bacterium | reverse complement strand
CGAAGGCGGCCGCACCGTCGGCGCCGGCGTGGTGAGCAAGATCACCGAGTAATCGGCGAACTCAAGTCAGCGTAACAGAGCCCCCGCCAGCGCAAGCCGGCGGGGGCTTTGCTATGTGGGTTCCTTCTCCCGCAAGGGGAGAAGGACGGTTAAGACGCCCCAGCGTCGTGCAGCCGCTTGCGCGGAACTCGGAACAGGCCCCTACGTTCGCACTGTGGACGTTAGGGATTCAGTAACCATGCTGCGCGCGCTTCGGATCGGCCTGTTCATCGGCACCTTCATCGGCATGTCCGCCTGCGCGGCGATGCCTGACGACGGCTCGCGCGGGGGCTATGGCGGCGTCGAGGTAGGGCGCACGCGCTGATCGCCAAGGAATCCATGGCGGCGAGGGCGAAATCCCCCTATCATCCCGCCCGCGGACGCCGACTGTCGCGCCGCGCCGGTTTCGACCTCCCTAGATGTTAGCCTTCGCCATCGTCGTCGTTCTGCTCCTGGTGGTGCTCAACGGCCTGTTCGCCATGACCGAGCTGGCGGTCGTCTCGTCCCGCAAATCCAAGCTGCAAAGCCGCGCCGAGCGTGGCGACCGGGGTGCGCGAGCCGCGCTGAAACTGGCCGAAGAGCCGACCCATTTCCTGTCGGCGGTTCAGGTCGGCATCACCCTGATCGGGATCGCCGCGGGCGCCTATGGCCAGGCGGCCATCGCCGGCGAACTGAACATCATTCTGGAGCGATCCTTCCCCGCCTTGGCGGCGTATACCGAGATATTCTCGACCGTTCTGGTCATCGTCTTCATCACCTATGTCTCGGTGATCGTCGGCGAGCTGGTGCCCAAGCGGCTGGCGCTCATTTTTCCCGAGGCGATCGCCTCCAAGATGGCGGCGCCGATCTCGACCGTGGCGATCGTGCTGAAGCCTTTCGTGGTGGTCCTGACGGCCTCGACCTCGGCCATTCTGAAGGTGATGAACGTCAAGGACCGCGACGGCTCGGACGTGACCCAGGAAGAGGTCGAGACGATGATCGCCGAGGGTACGGCGTCAGGTCTGATCGAGCCCGAAGAGCAGACCATGATCGAGGAGATCCTGCGTCTGGGCGACCGGCCGATCCGCGTGGCCATGACGCCGCGTCACGAGGTGTTCTGGATCGCGCTGGACGATTCGGAAAAGCAGCTGCGCGACGAGATCCGCGCCTGCCCCTATTCGCGCATCGTGGTGGCGCGCGAGAACGACGTCGATAACCCGCTGGGCGTGGTTCACAAAAAGGACCTGCTCGATAGCTTGCTGGACAATGGCGAGTTCAACGTCGAGCGCCATGTGCAGACGCCGGCCTTCATCCCGCAGTCGACCTCGGTGCTGAAGGCGCTGGAGATCATGAAGGCCTCGCGGGTCCACATGGCCTTCCTGGTCGATGAATTCGGGGCCTTTGAGGGCGTGGTGACGGCCACGGACCTGCTGGAGATGATCGCGGGCGATTTCGACGAAGGGCACGACGACGCCGAGGTCAATGTGCGCCTGCGCGAGGACGGCAGCTGGCTGGTCGACGGCCAGACCGACATCGACGAACTGGCCGATACGCTGGGCGAGGATTTCGGCGAGGCCGACGGCTTCCACACCATCGCCGGCCTGGTGCTGCACCAGTTGTCGCGGGTCCCGCACGAGGGCGAAATCCTGCAACTGGGACGGTTCGAGGTCGAGGTCATCGACATGGACGACCGCCGCATCGACAAACTTCTGTTCAAACAGGTGGTCAAGCCTGAGGACGAGGCCCGGGCGGAGGCCGAACAGTAAGAGGTTTAGCGGCCAAGCCGCTTGAAAACCCCCGCGCGGTCGGGCATACGCCGCGGTCTGGCGAAGCCGAACGCGCCTGGGGGGCGACCCTCCGGCGCGTTATAGTTTTGTCCGGAACCTAGGAGTGTAGCTCAGCTGGTAGAGCATCGGTCTCCAAAACCGAGGGTCGTGGGTTCGAGTCCCTCCACTCCTGCCACTTTTCACTGACGGGGCGCGTCCCCATCTGCACCGTCAGCAAGTTGAAACGAGACCAGAAGACCATGGCCAAGGCCAAGAGCCCCTCGGGGCGCCGCACCCAGCCCGTCCAGCCGGCGATCGTCGGGAACGCCGTGGCCGTCGAGCCGACCGCGCCCAAGAAGCGCACCTCGATTCCGCAGTTCGCCAGCCAGGTCCGCGCCGAAGGGCGCAAGATCGTGTGGCCGAGCCGCAAGGAAACCTGGATCACCTCGGTGATGGTGCTGATCATGGTCGTGATCGCCGCGATCTTCTTCTTCGTGGTCGACGCCGGTCTGTCTGTGGCTTCGCGCTACATCCTCGCGATCGGCCAGTAGGAAACACGCCCCATGACCGACGCCGCTCCCGCCAAGCCCGCCGCCAATCCCCGGCACAAATGGTACATCGTCCACGCCTATTCGAACTTCGAAAAGAAGGTCGCCCAGCACCTGACCGATCAGGCGCGCCAGCAGGGCCTCGAGGACTGTTTCTCTGAAATCCTCGTGCCGACCGAGGACGTGGTCGAGATCCGCCGCGGCCGGAAGGTGAACTCCGAGCGCAAATTCTTCCCCGGCTATGTGCTGGTGAAAATGGAGATGACCGACGACGCCTATCACCTGGTCAAGAACACGCCGAAGGTGACCGGCTTCCTCGGCGCCGCGGGCGGCACCAAGCCGCTGCCGGTGTCCGAGAAGGAAGTCCAGAACATCATCGGCCAGGTGGAGGAGGGCATCGAACGTCCGAAGCCCACCATCCGCTTCGACATCGGCGAGACCGTCAAGGTCATCGACGGGCCGTTCGCCAGCTTCGAGGGCCAGGTCGAGAGCGTCGACGAGGACAACGCCCGCCTGCGCGTGGCCGTGTCGATCTTCGGACGGCCGACGCCGGTCGACCTGGAATACAATCAGGTCGAGAAGAGCGCGAGCTGAGGACGGCTCTGGGCGGGGCGAGCCTCGCCGCCGCCGCCCCGCGCTTC
>JALYPS010000267.1 GCA_030856285.1 Pseudomonadota bacterium | reverse complement strand
TGTCCAGGGCGTGCGTGCGATCGCCGCTGACCCCGCGAACCGTCGCCAGATGATCGATCGCATCCTCGCCGATCCGGCCTATGCGGCCACCCTGCCCGGCGCCGACGCCGCGGCGGGACTGATCATCGACACCATCGGTCGTGATTCGGCCGCCATGCTGGTGATCGCCGACGCCGTCGAGGGCGACGCCTACACCATCCAGGAGCGCAACGACCCCCGCCGCCGCTGGGCCACCACCCACATCACCGACCGGGTGACGCGGCTGGAGGGCGCCAAGGCGCTTTCGGCGGTGCAGATGCTGCCGTCGGCCGAAGAATCGGCGCGCCTGTTCGCCGCCGCCAACTCGGGCACAGGCCTGTCCCTGAACGCTTCCCGTTCGGGCCCGCCCTATACGCCGGCCATCGCCCGGTCGCTGGCCATCGCCGCCCTGGCGGCCCTCGGGGCCGGCGGAGAGGACGCCCGGGCCAATACCGAGGCACTGACGGTCGAGCAGAACAGCGAATTCTGCCTCAACATGTCCAAGCTGATGCTGTTCCAGTGCCTCGCGGCCTCGCGGCCCAGCTATGAGGACATGTTCTGCGTCGGCCGCCATGTGGCCCGCGATCTGGCCACCTGCACGGCCCAGAACATCACCCCCGCTCCCGTCGAGACGACGGCGTCCGCCGTGGCGGGCGGAGCGCCTGATTCCGCCCCGGTGCAGACGCCGGTGGCCGAAGCGGCGGCGGCGGCGTCGACCTCCGCGACCTCCGCTCTGAACAGCGGACGCTGACGCTCGATTCCATTCCGGCGTCGCAATGACGCCGGGAGCGGTTGCGTCCGCGCCGGTTGGCGTGTAATGACCCGCGCTCTTGAATTCAGGGTCCCGAGACCCCGCCGCGAGGGCTGACTGGTCAGCGCGGCGTTTGTGTTGTTGAGGCGAGGCGATGGCCGAGATCATTCTGAACGTGGACGTCCGTGATGGCGTCGGCACCGGTGGCGCACGCGCCGCGCGTCGTGCGGGCATGGTCCCGGGCGTGCTGTACGGCGGCGACAAGGCCCCCGTGGCCATCTCGGTGAACGAGCGCGACTTCCGCAAGTCGCTCTACACCGGCAAGCTGCTGGGCCACCTGGTGACCCTGAAGTACGGCAAGGAAAGCCAGCCGGTCATCGCGCGCGATGTCCAGTTCGACCCGGTCACCGACCGTCCGCTGCACTTCGACCTGATGCGCGTCAGCGAAAAGCAGACCATCAAGATCGAAATCGCGGTCCACTTCATCAACCATGACCAGTGCGAAGCCTTCCGCCAAGGCGGCTCGCTGGAAGTCGTCCGTCACTCGGTTGAGGTGAAGGTGCGTGCGGATCACATTCCGGAAGACCTGATCATCGACCTGGCCGGCCACAAGATGGGCGACACCATCCGCTGGTCCGACCTGAAGGGCACGGAAGACGTCGAGCCGACCATCACCGACCGTGACTTCGTGATCGCCTCGATCAAGACGTCTTCGGCCGCCATCTCGGCCGCCGCCGACGAGGCGCACGACGCCGAAGTCGCCGCCGAGGCCGCTGAGGTCGAAGCAACCGAACAGGCCGCCTCGGGCGAAGCCGAAGCCGAAGCGACGGAAGACACCGCCGAGGGCTGATCGCCTCTCGACAAACTGCTACTGGAACGGCCCCATCCGGAAACGGACGGGGCCGTTTCCTTATCCGGACCTCGCGCCATGATCATCATCGCCGGCCTGGGCAATCCGGGCCCCAGATACCAGGGCAACCGCCACAACATCGGCTTCATGGCCGCCGACGAGATCGCGCGGCGCTGGTCGTTCGGACCCGAACGGGCCAAATTCCAGTCGGTGATCCGCGAGGGCGAGGTCGCGACCGCCGGGGACGCCGTGCGCGTCCTGCTGATGAAGCCCCAGACCTTCATGAACGAGAGCGGCCGGGCGGTGGCCGAGGCGGCGCGCTTCTACAAGGTCCAGCCCAGCGCGGTCATCGTCTTCCACGACGAGATCGACCTGGCCCCCGGCCGGTTCCGCATGAAGACCGGCGGCGGCGCGGCGGGCCAGAACGGCGTGCGCAGCCTGATCAGCCAGCTGGGCGCGGACTTCCGTCGCGGCCGTATGGGCGTCGGCCACCCCGGCGAACCACAGCTGGTGCACGGTCATGTGCTGAGCGACTTCCACAAGGCCGACCGGACCTGGCTGGAGCCGATGCTGAACGCCGTCGCCGACGCCCTGCCCTTCGCCCTCGCCGGCGATGACGACCGCTATCAGGCTGAAGTCATGCGTCTGGCCCCCGCCCCCAAATTCAGCCCACGCCAGGCGGCCCAGAACGCCGCCCGCGACACCGACCGGGGCGAATAGCCCTATTCCCCTGTCGCCTTCGCGCCGTTAGGCCCCGGAGGCGATACCTGAAAGGCCTGCCCCAATGACCCGCGCCCCGATCCTCGCCGCCGTCCTCCTGACGCTGACCGCCTGCAGTCCCGGCGGGTCCGGCTCCGACGAGGCCGCGACGGTGCAGGTCGCCGGCGCGGTCTGCCGACCCACGCCGGTCGGGCGCCAGACCACCGGCTGCTATTTGACCCTGACCGCCGCCGCCGATGACCGGCTGGCCTCCGCCGCCAGCACTGACGCCAACATCGTCCAGATCCACGAGAGCCGGATCGAGAGCAATATGATGATGATGCGCGAGCTTCGGGAGGGTCTGCCCCTGCCCGCCGGCCAGGCCGTTGCGCTCGCGCCCGGCGGCAATCACCTGATGCTGCTGGGCGTGAAAGAGCCTCTGGTCGCCGGTGATACCGTCGCCCTTACCCTGACCTTCGCCACGTCGGCCCCGCTCGAGGTGACCGCGACCGTCGGTCAGCCCGCCGCGTCCGATTACGATCACGCGGCCGCTCCCGCCGCTCACTGACCCCCGAACCTGACAAACCGGTTGCGACCGGCTAAAGGCTCGCGCTCACAAGGAACCTCCCCAAGACCATGGCCCTGAAAGTCGCGATCGTCGGCCTGCCCAATGTCGGCAAGTCCACCCTGTTCAACGCCCTGACCAAGACGGCGGCGGCGCAGGCCGCCAACTATCCGTTCTGCACCATTGAGCCCAACACCGGCGACGTGGCGGTGCCGGAGCCGCGCCTCGACGTGCTGGCGGCTATCGCCGGGTCGAAGGAAATCATCCCCTCGCGGATCACCTTCGTCGACATCGCCGGACTGGTCCGCGGCGCGTCCAAGGGCGAGGGTCTGGGCAACCAGTTTCTGGCCAACATCCGCGACTGCGACGCCGTGGCCTTCGTCGCCCGCTGCTTCATCGATGACGACATCACCCATGTCGAAAACCGGATCGATCCGATCTCGGATCTCGAGATCATTGAGACCGAACTGATGCTGGCCGACCTCGAAAGCCTCGAGAAGCGGGTCGGTAACGTCGAGAAGAAGGCCAAGGGCGGCGACAAGGAGGCCCAGACCACCCTGCGCCTGATCAACATGGCGCTGACGCCGCTGCGCGCCGGCAAGCCCGCCCGCGTGGTCCAGGTCGACAAGGAAGACCAGAAGGCCTGGCACATGCTCCAGCTGCTGACCTCCCTGCCCGCGCTCTATGTCTCCAACGTCGACGAGAACTCGGCCGACAAGGGCAATGACCTGTCCGATCAGGTGGCCGAACGGGCCGCGCAGGACAACGCAAAGGCCGTCGTCATCTCCGCCAAGATCGATTCAGAATTGGCCGTTCTGGACGCCGACGAACAGGCGGAGTTTCTTGAGAGCCTCGGCCTGGCCGAACCCGGCCTGAACCGGCTGATCCGCGAGGCCTACGCCCTGCTGGGCCTGCAGTCCTATTTCACCGTGGGACCGAAAGAGACCCGCGCCTGGACCATCCATATCGGCGACACCGCCCCCCAGGCCGCGGGCGTCATCCACACCGACTTCGAAAAGGGCTTCATCCGGGCCGAGACCATCGCCTACGACGACTTCGTGGCGTTGAAGGGCGAGGCCGGCGCCCGCGCGGCGGGCAAGCTGCGCGCCGAGGGCAAGCCCTATGTCGTCAAGGACGGCGACGTGATGAACTTCCTGTTCAACTAGGGCGTCGGCGCGGCGGCCGGGGCGGCGGCGGGCGCCGGGCAGCGCGTCAGACTGATCACCGCATTGTTCCGGTTCAGCCAGGTCAGGCGCATGTTGTCCCCCTGCACCGCCAACTTGATTCGCTCGCTCGTGGTCTGCCCTTCCGACGCGCAGGCCAGCGCTGCCTGATAGCCGTCAGCGACCTGGCTGATCGACAGGATGCCGCAACTGTTCTCATAGCCTTCGAACCGGGTGGTGGTGATCTCGATCGGTCGTTCCGCGCCCTGAACCCTGGCGCACCAGGCGGGGTTGGCGGCCCAGCGGCCCACGAAGGTCTGCGGGCCCGACCCCGGCATGATGGTGCCCACGCCCGGCGGCGGGGTCTGCGGCGGGGCTTCGGCCTCCGGCGTATCGATCGGGGCGGCCGGATCGGTCGGCGGATTGGTCTCGGACTGTCCGCAGGCGGCGAGCGCCAAGACGGACAGAAAGGCGACGCGTTTCATGGTCATGCAAACGGGAACGCCGTTCAGCCGAAGCGGCTCCATCTTTCCCCACGATCACGAATTCGCGGTCACGCTTGCATCCATCGCAAGATTTTGCGACCGGTTCGCTTGTGTCGAGAACAGGGGAGTGTCCCGGATGGCTCAGAACACCATGCCGTGGGGAACGCAGATCGATCCGCTGGCGCAGGATATCGCGGCGGTGCTTAAACGGATGGGCGGCTCGGCGCATCAGCGCGACGTCGTCCAATGCGTCGCCGCCATGAAACGACAGCGCGGCGAGACCGTCGCCCAGGATCTGGCCAACAAGATCGTTGAAGCGTTCGAACGTTATCGCGACCTGTTCTTCAAACCGTTCGGCGAAGGCTCGATGCGTTGGGCCCTGCAACCCGGCGTCGCCTGATCCAGACCTGACACCGGCCAACGAAAAGGCGCGCATCCCTTGCGGGGTGCGCGCCTTCGTCGTTCAGGCGATCAGGTCCTAGAAACGGCGGACGTAGCTCAGACCGTAGGTGTCCAGCTCACCGCCGGTGTCGTCGGTGAAATCGCGGCGGGTCCAGTCGGCGCGGACGCCGTTGCGGCCATCGAAGAAGTAGTTGGCGCCGACGCCGTAGTTGACGCTTTCGCCGTCCTCGGTCGCGCTGAAGCCGGCGACATCAGCCTTGATCGAGGTCGTGCCGTAGCCGAGGCGGCCGAACAGTTCAAAATTCGGGCTGATCGGCAGTGTGGCGACGCCATAGGCGGCGACGTCGTACTCATGGGACAGGTCGCCGGTGGCGGCGCCGAAGGTGACTTCGTCGTCCTTGACGCCGAACGAGGCTTCGCCCTCGACGCCGAAATACTGGGACACCCGGGCGTTAACGCGGCCGGTGACGGCCCCGAGGCTGGCGTCGTCGCCGTCCAGCACAGTGTAGCCGATCGAACCCGTCACCTGCGGCGAAGAGATGCTCTGGGCCATGGCCGGAGCCGCGATCAGAGTAAGGGCGGCGGTGGCGAGAAGAATGTTACGCATTGTTTCTTGTATCCTCTAGATGCGGTGACTTTCGTCACCAGCCCCATCCAGCGGAGCCACAAATGGGTCGAGGATGAAGGCGTTCCAGAGGCGTTCGTTTACATAACAACGACTGTGTGGCGTGAAGCACAGACGACGTTTTGCTAACCTTGGCCGTTAGGTGGCAAGTCGCTCAGCGGTCCTTCTCGCGCTCCGTCCCTGCTCTGGCGTGCAGCGCCGCCTGGGCCGCGGCGAGCCGGGCGATCGGCACGCGGTAGGGCGAGCAGCTGACGTAGTCGAGGCCGACCTCTTCGCAGAAGGCGATCGAGGACGGGTCGCCGCCGTGTTCGCCGCAGATGCCCATCTTGATGCCCGGCCGCGCGGCCCCGCCCCGCTCGGCGGCGATGCGGATCAGGTCGCCGACGCCTTCCTGATCAAGCCGGACGAAGGGGTCGGTCTCGAAGATGCCCTTGTCCATATAGGCCTGCAGGAAACGTCCGGAGTCATCGCGGCTGATGCCGAAGGTGGTCTGGGTCAGGTCATTGGTGCCGAAGCTGAAGAACTCGGCGTATTCAGCCAGGTCGCCGGCGCGCAGGGCGGCGCGGGGCAGCTCGATCATGGTGCCGACCAGATACTCGACCCGATCCCCGGCCCCGGCGAAGACGGCCTCGGCGGTGCGGTCGGTCAGCTCGCGGAGGTATTTCATCTCCAGCCCGAGGGCGACCAGCGGGTGCATGATCTCGGGGATCGGGGCCTGGGCCGCCGTCTTCTTGACCTCCAGCGCCGCCTCGAGGATGGCGCGGACCTGCATCTCGTAGATCTCGGGATAGGCGACGCCGAGGCGGCAGCCACGATGGCCGAGCATGGGGTTGGTCTCGTGCAGCTCCCTCGCCCGGCGCTTCAGCTTGGCGGCGTCGAGGCCCTGCGTCACCGCGAGTGCGTCGATCTCAGCGTCGGTGTGCGGAATGAACTCGTGCAGGGGCGGGTCGAGCAGGCGCACCGTCACGGGCAGGCCGGCCATGATGGTGAACAGCTCGACGAAGTCCGATTTCTGGAACGGTGCGATCTTGTCCAGAGCCGCGCGGCGACCCGCCTCGTCGTCGGCCAGGATCATCTCGCGCACGGCGGCGATGCGGGCGTCGTCGAAGAACATATGCTCGGTCCGGCACAGACCGATGCCCTCGGCCCCGAAACCGCGCGCGGTGCGGGCGTCCAGCGGGGTCTCGGCGTTGGCGCGGACCTTCAGCCGGCGGACCTTGTCGGCCCAGGCCATCAGGGTCTGGAAGTCGCC
>JALYPS010000256.1 GCA_030856285.1 Pseudomonadota bacterium | reverse complement strand
CCGCCGAAGCGCTTAGTGATCTTCTGCATGCTGAGCATACGGGCCTCGCATCGTATTGGAAGCTGGAAGGAACGTGGGGATTCCGGGTTACTGCAGATACCTGGGGTTCACCTCGAAGCCCCAGCTTTTCAGAGTCTTCGCCCAGTCCTTCAGACTCTCTTTGGTGACCGGGACCAGTTCGGAGATGTTCTTTTCGGGCACCTGCTGGCCCTGTACTTTGGCGACCAGCAGCTCGACGCTGCGGTATCCCCAGTCGAAAACCTTCTGGGCGAGCAGCATGTCGGCGACGCCGGCCTCGACGTAGGGCAGCTGGGCCGGCAGCGCGTCGACGGATACGATGGCGACTTTATCCGGGTCCATTTTAAGCAGTGCGTCGGTGAACAAAGGCCAGCCGCCGACCATCGCCCAGCCGACGATGTCGGGATTGCTGTTCATGACTTCTTCCACCTTTGCGGCGGAGTCCTGGGGCGTTTCCTTGTGGTAGAAGACGTCTTTGGACGCATTGACGGAATAGCCCAGCTCTTTGGCTTTGGCGAGGACGCCCCGCACGCGGGCCTGCAGATTGGGGGCGGACTGGTTGCCGGCCAGGACGGCGATGCGGCCCTTCTTGCCGAGGATTTTGGCCAGTTCCTCCATGACGCGCCCGCCGGTCTTCATGTCGTCCACGCCGAAGTAGGCGAACCGTTTGGAGCGCGGCGCATCGCTGTCGAAGCACATCACCGGGACGCCTTTGGCGACGGCGTCGTTGATGGCATTGGTGAGCTTGGCGCCGTCGGAACACGACACCGAAATGCCGTGGATGCCCGAGTTGGCCAGCTGCTCGATGGCGTCGGATTGTTTCTGGGCGTCTTCTTCATTGGGGGTGCGCCAGTCGATTTCGATCTCGACGCCCCGCTGCTTGTAGTCCGCCGCCGCAGCCAGCGCTCCTTTGTAAGCGGCCTGGAAGACGGGGTTGGACTGGCTTTTGGCGATGAGCCCGAACCGGTATTTGGCGGGTTTGAGCGTCGGGGAAGTCTCCGCGTCCTGAGCCTGCCCGGCCGCCGCGCACACCAGAAGCGCCGCGAGCGCCGTAAGTTTCGTCCAGCTGTTTCCCATCCGATGATCCTCCAGGAGTTCCTGCGAAATGAGGTTCTAAACGCGCGCCGCGGCTTCGCTCTCGTGCGGCGTTTCCGAGCCGGACGGAGGAGGCGTGCTTCCCGGCGTCCGGCTCCGGAAGCTTCTTTCGATCAGAGCGCCGTTGAGTTTGTCCAGCACCACCGCCGCCACGATGACGGCCCCGGTGATGACCAGGCTGTAGTTTTGATCTATGTTGAGGATGATGATGGCGTTGGAGATGAGCTGGAGCACGAGGGCGCCGAGCAGCGCCCCCATGGCCGACCCTCGCCCTCCGGCCAGACTGGCGCCGCCGACCACGGCGCTTGCGATGACGGCCAGCTCGTAACCCGTGCCCGCGTCGCTGCTGGCCGCGCCGTAGTAGCCGAGAAAAATGACGGCGGCGATTCCGCAGGTCAGACCGCTGGCCGTATAGACGAGGATTTTGGTCAGAGCCGCCGGCACTCCGCACAGCCGGGCCGCCTGTTCGTTGCTCCCGAGGGCGAAAAGGCGGCGGCCGAACACGGTCTTGTGCAGCACGAAGGCGCCTGCCGCCGCGACGGCGATCATCAGAAACATGGGGACCGGATAGAGCCCTTTGCCGAAGAACATCTCGCGCCGGATGAATCCGTCGGTGAACGCTTCGGGGAAATCGCTTATTGTCTGGCCGACGGCAAGCTCGCCTTCGGCGGCGAACCAGCCCGGCATCACGAAGGCAACGCCCCGGAAGGCGGCCATGGTCCCCAGCGTGACGATGAACGGGTGGACGCGCAGGCCGACCACCAGCATCCCGTTGACGGCCCCGCACAGGGCGCCGACAGCCAGGCAGGCCAGCACGCCTGCCGCGACCGGGGAGAGGCCCGCCACTTCGCCTCCGGGACCCAGAGGGCCGAATCGGTGCAGGGTCATGGCGCCCGCCATGGCCGACAGCGCGTAGATGCTCCCCACGCTCAGATCGATCCCGCCGCTCAGGATGACGAGGGTGGCTCCGACGGCCATGACGGCGATGAAACTCGTGCTCTTGGCCACCTGGACAAGGTTGTCGGCCCGGAGGAATCGGCTGACTTCGCGCCCGTCCG
>JALYPS010000243.1 GCA_030856285.1 Pseudomonadota bacterium | reverse complement strand
GAAGCGGCCTTGTGTTCACATGCGAACACTTATCACGACATTGAAAATGCGACTGAATCTCCCCTGAGGGAGGACGTGGCCTATTCGGCCGCCATGGCGAAGGCCTGGCGGCTGTCCTGGATCATCTCACGCATTTCGCAGACGCATTTCGCGCACTGGGCGGCGCACTGGTTGCGGGTGAAGACGTCGCGCGGCCGCGTCGCTCCCGCCTCGATGGCGGCGGCGACGTCACGTTTGCGAAGACCGTTGCAGTTGCAGACGTACACGGAAGGGCGGACCCGACTGGTTGCGAATGGTTCGCTATAGCAGGTGAGGCAGGGCGAATGCAAGTCGTTCGCAGCAGCCGTGTTGACGCCGCGATCCAACCGTCGCACTTCCCGCCCATGTCCAGGCCCCCCACCGTTTCCGAACGCCCGCCCTGCCGGCTGTATCTGATCACGCCGCCCGCGATTTCCGATCTCGCCGCCTTTGCGCGCGATCTCGAGGCGGCGCTGGACGCAGGAGACGTGGCGGCCCTGCAGATCCGGCTTAAGGACGCCGACGATGCCGCCGTGCTGGCCGCCGTCGCGGCGCTGAAGCCCGTGGCCCAGGTCCGCGGCGTGGCCGTCATCCTCAACGACCGGCCCGATCTGGCCGCCCGCTCAGGCTGCGACGGCGTGCATCTGGGCCAGTCCGACGCCTCCATCGCCGAGGCGCGAGACCGGATGGGCCGCGACGCCATGATCGGCGTCACCTGTCACGACAGCCGTGAACTGGCGATGGACGCGGCCGAGGCCGGGGCGGACTATGTGGCCTTCGGCGCCTTCTTCCCCACACTGACCAAGGCGACGGTCCACCGGCCCGATCGGGAAATCCTGACCATCTGGCAGGAGACGGTCGAAATCCCCTGTGTCGCCATCGGCGGGATCACGGCGGCCACGGCCCGCGAGCTGGCCCGCGCCGGGGCCGACTTCGTGGCCGTCAGCGCAGCCGTCTGGAACCATCCCGACGGGCCGGCCGCGGCGGTTCGGGAGCTGGATCGGGCGCTGGATCGGGCGCTGTCGTCAATCGCCTGACCTTCAGGGGATATTAGGATGCGACAGGCTAGGAAAACCGCTGACATTCTGCCGTTCGGACCCGAAGATGACCATGAGCCGCGCGCTCGACCCGCTAGAGCCTGCCGTCGGCGCTGAAATTCCGGCCAAGGGGCGCGGCGGCGCGCCGGCGCGTCCGGTGGGCATCGGCCAGCCGATGGCGCCCGTTTTCACCGCCATGGCCGTCGTGGTGCTGGTCGTTCTGTCCCTGACCTTTGCACGCTCCGCAGGGGTGGTGGCGGCGCTGTGGGGCGCCGGCGGCGTCGCCGTAGCGGTCTGGCTCAGAACCTCACGCGGTCCGCTATACGATTTGTCGTTTGGCGGCCTGCTCGCCGCCGGGATCGCGGCGGGCAACCTGCTGGCCGGCAATTCCACCCAGCTGACGATGATGTTCACCGTCGCCAATATGCTGGACATCTTTGTCGCCGTCCTGCTGGCTCGTCGCTTTGCCCCGACCCTGAACCTGGCCTCCGTCAACGGAGCCTGCCGGTTCCTGCTGGCGGCGGCCGCCATCGGCCCCATACCCGCCGCCGCCTTTGTCGGCGGCATGCTCTGGTGGATGAACGGCTCGGACTTCTTCGATACCGCACAGACTTGGTGGTTCGGCCACGCGCTCAGCGTCGCCGTACTGTCTAGTTTCGGCCTGGCCCTCACCAAGCGCGAGGTGGCGCGCATTTGCACCCCGGCGCGCGCCGTGGAGGCGTTTGTCCTGCTCGGCCTGCTGACCGCCGTCTGCTTCATGGTGTTTTCGCAGCAGAGAATGCCAATCGGCTTCGTGACCATGCCGCTATTGTTGCTGATCGCAGTGCGGCTGCGCATGCTTGGTGTGACGGCGGCCCTGGTCATCATCTCGATCCTCGCTGTCGGTGGCAGCATGCGGGGCTTCGGGCCCTATGGCCTTGCGTTTGAGGGCGCCGACCGCGCCATGATGGCCCAGTTGCTTGTGCTGTTCGGCTATCTGCCGATCATGCTGGTCGCCGCCCTGCTGGAAGAGCGCGACCGGTTCGCCGACCGCGCCCGGCTGGGTCAGGTCCGCGCCGAAAAAGCGTCCGAGGCCAAGTCGCGTCTGCTCGCCAATGTCGCCCATGAGATCAAGAGCCCCGTCGGCGGCGTGATCGGCATCGGGGAACTGTGGAAAGCCGGTCAGCTGGGGCCCGTTTCGGCCACCCAGGCCGAAATGGCCGACATGCTGGTCAAGACCGCCCGTCAGGTCGAGGCCCTCGCCCATGACCTGCTGGACGTCGCCCGCGCTGAATCCGGAGCGGTCAAGGTCGAGCTTCGTCCGACGGATGTGCCGGGCGTGCTTGAGGACGTGCGCCGCACGACAGCCCTCCGGCCCGACGCCGAGGGGATCCGGCTGGACGTGATCAGCGAAGGCGATGGCCTCGTGGCCCTCGCCGACTCCCAACGCCTGACCCAGGTGATCTCCAACCTGGCTTCGAATGCGGTCAAATACGGCGGGGCCGGAGGCGTGGTCGTCTTCCGCGCCAGCAAGATCCACGACGGCGTGCGGATCGAGGTCATCGACCGTGGCCTGGGGCTCTCGGTCGAGAAGCAGACCCAGTTGTTCGAACCCTTCAACCGGCTGGGCCTGGAGCGCTCGACGGTCGAGGGCCATGGCATCGGTCTGGCGCTGGCCAAGCGGCTGGTCGAACTTCAGGGCGGCTCCATCGGGGTGACCTCGGCGCCGGGCGAGGGCGCCACCTTCTGGGTCGAACTCCCCGCTGCCTGAACCGTCTTGCCGTTGGCGGATTGAAGAGGGATGGTCACCCTCATGAAAATCCCCGCCGTCGCCGCCGCCCTCCTGCTTGCCGGAGCCGCGCAAGCCCAGACGCCCCCCGCCACGGATCCGGCTCCCCAAACTGTGCCGATCCCGCCCGTCAGCACCCTGACTCGCGATCTGAACAGCGGCCCGCCGGCCCCGGCGGTCTATCTGGCTCCGGCCCCCGCGCCCGTGATCGCGCCGCCTGCGGCGGCGGTGATCAACCCGGCCCCGCGGCCCGCGACAGCGGCCGGGCCATCCGCCCC
>JALYPS010000227.1 GCA_030856285.1 Pseudomonadota bacterium | reverse complement strand
GCCGGGTGGTGAACCGCCGCAGCGGCTCTTCCTTCTCATTGCCGATGACGCTGTCGTAGTCGCAGCAGCCGCCGGCGTCGGTCTGATACGCCGTGCCGCCGGGCAGGATCTGGCAGTCCGCGGTCGGAACATGGGTGTGGGTGCCGACCACCAGGGAGGCCCGACCATCGCAGAAATGGCCCATGGCCATCTTCTCGGACGTCGCCTCGCAATGCATGTCGACGATGATGGCGTCGGCGGCCACGCCCATCGGACAGGCGGCCAGTTCCTTCTCGACCGCACTGAACGGGCAGTCCATCGGGTCCATGTGGATGCGGCCCAGCACATTCATGACCAGCACCGTCTTGCCGCTCTGCGTCTCGAACAGATTGGCCCCGGCGCCGGGGGCGTCCATCAGGCGGGGATAGTTGGCAGGGCGGATCAGGCGCGGCTCGCGCACGATATAGGTCAGGGCCTCGCGCTGGTCCCAGCTGTGATTGCCCAGGGTCAGGCAGTCGGCCCCGGCCATGAACAGCTCGCGCGCCGTGTTCTCAGTGATGCCGAACCCGCCCGCGGCGTTCTCGGCGTTGACCACCACGAAATCGAGTTTGAGGTCGCGCTTCAGGCCGGGCAGGTGGTCGCTCAGGCCGTCACGTCCGGACTTGCCGACGACATCACCGAAAAAAGCCAGTCTCATGCGAAGGGTCTATAGCCCGTCTCGGTCAGAACGCCATGCAGTCGGACGTCGTGGAGCTCGACCGGCAGGTCGTCGACCTCCTGGCCCGCATAGGCGAAGCCGACCCGGGTGACCTCGGGCCGCGCGGCGAAGGTCCGGTCGTAGTAGCCCCCGCCCTGCCCCAGCCGCCCGCCGCGGGCGTCGAAAGCTAGAAGCGGCGTCAGGATCAGGTCGGGATCGACGACCTCCGCGAGCGGAAAGGGCGCCGGCACGCCCGCCTCATCCAGCTCCAGCGGCTCGCCCGGAGACCAGCGACGGAAGATCATCGGCGCATCCCGCTCCACCACCACCGGCAGGCACAATTCGCGGCCCGCGCGGCTCAAGGCCAGCGAAAGGGAGGCCACGTCCAGCTCGGAGCCGATGGCGCGATAGACGGCGACGATGCGGCCCGGCGGCAGGGCGCCGGCCTGTTCCGCTGCGCGTTCCGCCGCGCCCGCATCAAGCCCGGCCAGACGCTTGCGCCTGGCGCGCATCGCGGCGCGAAGCTGTTGCTTGTCGGTCATGGGAGAAACCGCCCGGCCGCGTCGAACACGCGAGGGCAGCCCTAGCGCGCGCACTGATCGCGCTCAAGCAGCGAAGCCCCGCTCAAGCAGCGAGCGATCGCGTCGCGAGCGATAGCGCACAAGGAAAATGAGGTTGGCGGCGCCGCAAGAACCGTGAAGGGCGTTTAAATCCTCTCGACCTGGGTAGCCAGGTGGGCGCCGTGTGCCCAGGCCCACGGGCCTGATCAGGGACAGCTCCCTTTGAGTGAATTAAGGTCGCAAGGAAATGTTGCCTTCGACGAGAGCCGCAGCAGGACCCGCCATGGAGGAAGATAGTCCCTAAGCCGGGGCGGAACAATGGCCGGCTGTCACAGTCCCTGGGCGATCTTCTCCAGCCGGGCCGCCACGGCGTTCAGCGCTTCGGCCACGCCGTCGCTCGAGGCCGCGGCGGCGGCGGCCACAGCGGATGCGCCGGGATTGCCGAGCCGGACCTCATGCAGTTCGTCAGCCAGCATCAGGCCGGCCATCAGGAACAGGCGGATGTCGCCGACATGACCGACCTCGCCCGCCACCTGGCGAACATGGCCGTCGAACTGTTTGGCCAGGATGCGGACCCGATCCTCCTGGCCGTCGGCGCAGCCCACCGCATAGGGGCGGCCGTTGATCTCGACGGTCACCGTCGCCATCAGCGGGCCTCCTGTTCGGCCAGGGCGGCGCCGATGGCGTCGGCGGCATGGGACAGGGTTTCGGCGGCGTCGCGGCCGGCGGCCTCCAGCTCATGGATCCGCGCGCGGTCGGTCTCGGTCGAGGGTTCAGGCGCGAACAGGTCGTCGTCCGGCACGCGGCTGGCGCCGGCCGCACGGCTTTTGAGATCGAGCAAGCGCCGTTCCAGCAACGCCAGCGCGCGGTCGACTCGGTCCTTGGCGGCCGATGCAGCGTCCATTCGGGTCACATCCTCCAGAATCCGTATAGAACCCGCCGACGCGTCGGGGTAAAGCGGCGCGCCTCCCTTTTTCCGCCTCCCGACGAAAGTGCCGCCCGTGGCCGACAGCAAGACCGTATCCGAAAAAGCCACGCCCAAGCAGATGGCCGACGCCATCCGGGTGCTGTCGATGGACGGGGTGGAAAAGGCGAAGAGCGGCCACCCGGGCATGCCAATGGGCATGGCGGACGTCGCGACGGTGCTGTTTTCGAAGTTTCTGAAGTTCGACGCCAGCCGCCCGGACTGGGCCGACCGCGACCGCTTCATCCTGTCGGCGGGTCACGGCTCGATGCTGATCTACTCCCTGCTTCACTTGACCGGCTACAAGGCCGCGACGAAGCAGGAGCTGTCCAACTTCCGCCAGTGGGGATCGAAGACGGCGGGCCATCCCGAGTTCGGCCACATGCCCGGCGTCGAGACCACCACCGGCCCGCTGGGTCAGGGACTGGCCAACAGCGTCGGCTTCGCCATGGCCGAGCGTCATCTGGCGGCGCGATTCGGCGAGGACCTTGTCGATCACCGCACCTGGGTCGTCGCGGGCGACGGCTGCCTGATGGAAGGCGTGTCGCAGGAAGCGATCGCCCTCGCCGGCCGCTACAAGCTGAACAAGCTG
>JALYPS010000213.1 GCA_030856285.1 Pseudomonadota bacterium | reverse complement strand
GCCGCGGCCCGGCCGGTCATGGCCTCAAGCTGGCGGGCGATGCCGGGCGCCCGGCTTTCCAGATCGACGGCGGTGTTGGTCAGGAGGTAGTCGGCGACCATGTCGTCGTGATGGACGCCCAGCAGATGATGGGTCAGGGCGGCCAGCAGACCCGTGCGGTCCTTGCCCGCGGCGCAGTGGATCAACACCGGGCCGTCGGTCTCGCCGAGGGCGCGGAAATAGCGCGCGAACAGGTCGAGGTGCGACGGTTCGAAGGCCAGTCGCCGATAGGTGTCGGTCATGAAACGCCGGCCCGAGTCAGGCGTCAGGTCGGCTGTCCGCAGGAAGGTCATGTGCGGCGCCTCGCCGCCGTCGTCGTGGGAGCTCTCGATCACCGCGCCGCCGAATCCCGCGGGTCGTTTCGAGGGCTGGTCGCGGCGTTCGGACGGCCGGCGCAGATCGACCACGGTGGCGATGCCCAGGGCCCCAAGGCGATCCAGATCGGCTTCGCTGGCCCGTGCCTGATGGCCGGACCGGAACAGTCGACCGGGCGCGACCCGGCGTCCGGCCGCCGTGGCGTAGTCGCCGTAGTCGCGGAAATTGTCGAGAGCGTCGAAACGGTGGATGCGGCCGGTCATCCGCCCTGTCTAGACGACCCTCCCGATGCGAACCACCGCCGTGCGGTCACGCCTTGCCGACGAGGCCCTGCATGGCGTCGAGATAGGCGACGAAGGCCTTGCGCCCGACGGGTGTCATCGTGGCCTCGGTCAAGGGTTTGCGGCCCTCGAACCGTTTGCTCACGGCCACGAAGCCGGCGTCCTCCAGCTTGCGCAGATGGACCGACAGATTGCCGTCCGTGGTCTGCAGCCGCGCCTTCAGGGTGTTGAAGTCGGCGCTCTCGACGCCGGACAGCACCGCCATGATGCCGAGGCGGACGCGGCCGTGGATGACGTCGTCGATGCGGTTGATGTCGAAATCGTCCGCCACGCTCAGGGCCTCGCGCCGCGCATCAGCAGGAAGCCCGGGAGGGCCATCAGCAGGAACAGGGCGCCGGCATAGGCGAGGTACTGCACATCCAGACCGGTCAGGCTGGCCAGGAGCGGCGCCGCCGCGAAGGAGCCGATGGCGAGGCTCCACAGCATCCGGCTGCGATACATGGCCGCGGTGACCGCCCAGCCGATGCCGTAGAAGACCATGATCGCCGATATGGCGAGCGACATGGCGAGCAGGCCGCCCGCCGCGCCGGTGCGCCACCCTACCGCCGCCATCGAAAGAAACAGGGCGAAAATGCCCCAGCCAAGGGCGCTCCAGACGGTTCCGCTGGCGCGATTGCTGGCGGTCGTCACGCCCCCTTTGCGCTTGAGACCAGAGATGATCACGAAGAGGGTGAGCAGAAACAGGCCCGTCGCCGCCAGCCAGCCGATGCCGATCGCCAGTCCGCTGGTGGGAAACACTCCACTGATCTGGGCCCAGTGGAACAGGCTGGCCGCGCCGTAGATCAGGCCGGCGCTCATGAGGATCGAGGCGCCCTGCATCGGCGCATCGGCGCCCTCCTCTGCGAGGCGGCGCATCCAGGCGATATCGGCGACGGGGTCTTCGTTGGTCTCGGTCATGCGTGCATCTCCACAGTCAGACCCATCCATGCCATGGACACTTTGGATTGTAAAGTACTTGGTTGATCCAGTTAGCCGGCCGCATGGTCTTGCCCGGCTTGCCACGGCGAGAGACAAGCCCGCATGTCCATCCGCCCGCCCATGAGTTTCCAGCGCATCGCCTATGAGGTCCGCGAGGTCTGCAACGGCGTGGAGCTCGCCGCACTTGAGGCCGCCGTCGCGCGCACGGGTCTCGGCGCCGGCGCCACGGCGATCGACATCGGTACAGGCAATGCGACCGTCGCCATCCGTCTGGCGCAACGCTTCGACCTGTCGGTTGCGGCGATCGAGCTGGATCCGGTCATGGCGGATCTGGCCCGAAGCCGGATCGAGACGGCGGGCGCGGAGGATCGGGTATCGCTGACCGTCGCCCCCGCAGCCGAGGTGCTCGCCCGGACCGCGCCGGTCGATCTGATCGTCGCGCTGGGGACCACCAATGTCAGCGGCGAGGGCCGGCCGACGCCCGCGGCCGGCTTCATCGCCCTGCGCCGGAGCCTCAAGCCCGGCGGCTGGCTGCTGTGGGGCGACGTCGTCTGGCGGTCCGAGCCGCCCGCCCCCCTTCGTCAGATCACCGAGGTCACAAATCTCTACACGGACGACGCCGGCTGGCGGGCCGCCGCGGCCGGCGCGGGGTTCGAGGTCATCGACGGCCGCATCTCGCCCCCGGATGTCTATGAGGCCTACCCCCGAGATTCGATCGCCGCCGCGCGCGCCTGGGCTGAGACCCATCCCGAGGCGCCGGAAAAAGCATCGATCCTCTTCCACGCCGACCGGGTGGAGGCGATCACAGATTTCGGCCGCGACTATATCGACTTCGGCGTCTACCTGCTGCGCAACCCGGCCTGACCCGGGTCAGACCGTGCGGATGATCCCGCCCGATGCTGCAACCGGCCAGGGCGTCAGCCGGGCGCCCGCACACGGGCCGCCGACGCAGGCCCCGGACAGCGGCTCGAACACCGCCCCGTGCCAGCCGCACAGGATCAGCGACCCGTCCGGTATCAGATAGCGGTCCAGCTCGATCGCCAGCGGGAACCCCTGGTGCGGGCAGCGATCGACATAGCCGGCGACCTGCCCCGCCTTGCGGACCACAAAACCGTGGAAGAAGGCCTCGCCGATCTGCAGCACGAAACCGCGCGAACCGGGGTCGGCGATGTCGGCCTCGGCGCAAAGGGCCACCCCCGGCGGGGTGGTCCAGACGCGTTTGCGTTCGCTGATCGGCGGGGTGTCGTCCATTGCGGGCGCTAGTGCCGCTCGGCCTTCAGCGGGCGGGAAAGCAGATTGTCGATCACCGCCTCGACCGTGGTCTCGCCGCTCAGCAGGGCCGCGACAGCCAGTGAGATCGGCATCTCCACACCCATCTTCGCCGCCAGCTCGCGCACCGCCGGCGCGCTCTCATAACCCTCGGCCACTGATCGTTTGCCCGCCAGGGCCTGCTCCACCGTCTGGCCCTGGCCCAGCGCGAGACCCAGGCTCATGTTCCGCGACTGGGGGCTGGAGCAGGTCAGCACCAGATCGCCGAGGCCGCACAGGCCCGCCACGGTCTCGGCCTGGCCGCCGAGGGCGACACCCATCCGGGTCATTTCGGCGAAGCCGCGGGTGATCAGGGCGGCGTGGGCGCTTCGCCCCAGTCCGCGGCCCTCGGCCATTCCGCAGGCGATGGCCAGCACATTCTTGATCGCGCCGCCGACCTCGGCCCCGATCAGGTCGGTGGCCAGATAGGGTCGGAAGCCCGGCGCCGACAGGGTCCACATCAGCTCTTCGCCGAGCGCTTCGTCGGCGCAGGCCAGGGTGACGGCGCTGGGCAGGCCCCGAGCCACCTCGGCGGCGAAACTGGGACCGGACAGGACCGCCGGCGGCGCGGCCGGCAGGGTCTCGGCCAGCACCTCCGTCATCAACTTCAGCGAGCCGCGCTCGATGCCCTTGGAGCAGAGGATGACCGGCACGCCCGGGCGGTGGTGGGCGGCGAAGGCGGCCAGCGTCGAGCGCATATGCTGGGCGGGCGGGACGGCGAGAATGACGTCGCAGGCCCCGAGATCGGCCAGTTCGGCCGTGACCTCTACGTGATCGTCCAGCGTGATCCCCGGCAGGAAGGCCTCGTTGACCCGGCGGGCGCGAATGCTCTCGACCACCTCGGGCTCGCGCGCCTGTAGCAGGACATCGAGGCCGGCCCAGCCGGCCACCTGGGCCAGGGCCGTGCCCCAGGCGCCGGCGCCGATAACTCCCGCGGACTTGAATTGCATGCGTCGTCCCTAAGCCTTGGCGCCCTTGCGGCCCGTCGCATGCGTCGGGTCGTTAAGCGCGCTGTATTCGTCGAGCGGCCAGCGCGGCCGGGCGGCGGTGTCGATGTCCGACACCAGACCCTTCCGTAACCGTTCCGCCCCCGCCAGTGCGATCATCGCCGCATTGTCGGTGCAATAGGCCATGGGCGGGGCCAGAAAGGCGAATCCGTTCTTCTCCGCCGTCGCCTGCAACGTCGCGCGAACCGTCCGGTTCGCCGCCACGCCGCCCGCCACGACGAAAAGACCTCTGGTTTGCCCTATCGCCTCGTCCGCGGGACGAGGCTGCTTGAGGGCGTGGGATTGTGCATAGGCTTTCAGCGCGCGGTCCGAGCGTTCGCTGAGCTGGCGGGCGATGGCGGTCTGGACCGCGTCAGCGAGGTCGGCGCGCTGCTGATCGGTTTCGCAGGTCTGGGCCAGCCTCGCCGCGGCTGTCTTCAGACCCGAGAAGGAGAAGTCGCAGTCCTTGCGGCCCAGCAAGGCGCGCGGCAGGTCAAAGCGCGAGCCGTCGCCGCCCTCGGCCATCTTCTCCAGCGCCGGGCCGCCCGGATAGCCGAGGCCGAGCGCCTTGGCGATCTTGTCGAAGGCCTCGCCAGCCGCATCGTCGATGGTCGTGCCCAGCCGGGTCATGTCGCCGACGCCGCGCACCTCCAGCAGTTGGCAGTGGCCGCCGGAGACGAGCAGCAGCAGGAAGGGGTAGTCGGCCCGCCCGCCGAGCCGGGCCGAGACCGCATGGCCCTCCAGATGATTGACCGCGATCAATGGCAGGCCGCGGGCCAGCGCCACCGCCTTGCCGAAACTCAGGCCCACCATGACCCCGCCGACCAGTCCCGGCCCGGCTGTGGCGGCGACGCCGTCCAGCTCCGCATAGGTCAGGCCCGCCTCTTCCATGGCCCGGCGGACGACGCCGTCGATCATCTCGACATGACTGCGCGCAGCGATCTCGGGGACGACGCCGCCATAGGCCGCGTGGTCAGCGATCTGGCTGTGCACCACAGAGGACAACACCGTCGCCTCGCCGTCCGGCGACAGGCGCACCACCGAGGCGGCGGTCTCGTCGCAGCTGGTCTCGAGGCCGAGCACAGTGAGGGGCGCGGTTGCCCGGCTCCCATCGCTGCTATAGTCGGCGGACCTCTCCATCGGGTCGAGGTAGCGACCCCTTCCCCGCGGCGCAACGACTCATGGCCCCTCTCGTCCGCATCGGCACGCGCCGCTCGAAGCTGGCCCTGATCCAGTCGGGCATGATGCAGCGCGCCATCGGCCGGGCTCTGGGGGTCGCCGACGCCGACCTCCTCGAGGCCGTGCCGCTGGTCGAGATCGTCACCACCGGCGACAGGGTGCAGGATCGGCGCCTGATGGAGATCGGCGGCAAGGCGCTGTTCACCAAGGAGATCGAGGAGGCGTTGGCGGACGGCCGCGTCGATGTGGCGGTCCATTCGATGAAGGA
>JALYPS010000207.1 GCA_030856285.1 Pseudomonadota bacterium | reverse complement strand
GGGACGTGGCCGTGGACATGGTCCACATCGCCCGCGAGGGGCTGAAAAACCGCGCCCGCTTCAGCGGCGGCATGGTCGATGAGCGCGGCTATCTGTCGGAGCTGGAGGACATCGCCGACAGCGGGATCACCCCCGCCGACCGGCTGCTGGCGCTGTACAATGGCGAGTGGCGGGGCGATCTGACGCGGATGTATCGGGATTTCGCCTACTGAGGCCACACGAGAAGGTGATTTCTTCCGCCTCCGCCGCCGAACAATCCTGAGTATCAGGAAACCTGGAGGGGAATGACCGATATGTTGCCGATAGTTGTCGGTATCGCGCTGCTTGGTTCACCACTTTCTGGGTCGCCCCAAGAGGCTGGCTCCGAATCGCTTCGTCTGGACAGGGCGGACACAGAGCCCTCCCGGGTGGAGGATGCGGAAGCCTATGTCGTCGCAGGCGCCTCCGCCTCTCTGGCCGGGGCCTCTCCATTCGCGTCGATCTTGATAAGCCGGAACAGTCGATCGCCGACCATCATCAGTTTTCACCGTGTGCAAGTCAGAAGGGCCAACGAACGGTTCGACTACGTCTGGATGGCGCGGATGCGGACGGCGGTCTTTTTGGCTGTGACCACGCGGTATGCTGACGGTCGGAATTGTCCCGCTATCGACCAGGCTCTCATCACATTGGAACAGATCGAACGACCGGTGCTCGATTTCCCCGGCGTCCCGGTGGCAATAGAGGCCCCGCTTCAAGTCGATAGCATCACCATGGATGACTACACCTTCAGTCTGAATGCCAGAGGGACGTTCCCTCTCAGCCGATCCTACGCGGAACTGACCATGTCTGGCGACAGCGCCTCGCCAGTCGGGGCCTGGGCACGGATGGTCGAGGCTGCGTTGACCCCGTGCTGGACTGCAGGGGCGCCAGTTTGAAGTGGTGGGCAGAGGAAACCGGAATACATCGCCGACAGCGGCGTCACCCCGGCGGACCGGCTGCTGGCGCTGTACCATGGCGAGTGGCAGGGCGACCTGACGCGGATGTATCGCGACTTAGCCTACTAAGGCCTTGATCGCCCATCCTGATGAGCGGAAGCTCAGTCCTTCAGGGGGACCAAGGTCATGAGACTATCCGGCGCTCTCGCCGCTCTCGCCGCCATTGGACTGGCCGGTTGCCAGCCCGCCCCTGCGGCCGTCGCGCCCGAGGCGCCGCCGGCCGGGCCGCAAACAGCCAGCGCGTTCGGCGTCGCTTTCGACCACGCCGCCGGTCTGGAGACCCGGCCCTGCGACGACGACATGCCCCGCTGTACGATCCTCTTCGACCCGGCCGCCGAAGCCCATATGCGCGACCTCGTCACGATCCAGACTCATGTGGGTGCGCTGGAGGCCGTCGCCGCCGCCGAGGCCGGGTTCGAGCGCAATGCAGAGGGTCAGCTGATGACCACCTATGGCCGGTTCCAGCCCAACCCGGTCGAGGCCTTCGAGGTGAACGGCCAGTCCGGCCTGCGCGCCGGGGTCGTCTGTGGCATCGAAGACCCCGAAAACGGCTTCCACGCCGCGGCCGGCGAATGCCTGTGGGCTGTCGTCAGCGACGGGACGAAGTCCGTGGTGATCTCATCAAATGGCTTCAGCAACGGCTCTGAGGCGGCGACTGCGGTCGTCGATTCGATCCGGTTCACCACGGACTGACGGGCCGCCTTTACCGCACCGCCGCCGCGTTGCACTGGGCCAGTTGCGCCTCGGTCAGGGCCGCGCCGTCGCGCTCGTAGCGGGTGACCACGCCGAAGCGGGCGACGAAGCGGCGGCATTCGCGGCCGGCGGGCTGGGAGATGCCGGGACCGCGGGCGACGCAGACGCCGTCGGGGCCGCAGGTCCAGTTCCGTCCGTCGAAGATTTCGCTGCGGGCCTCGCCGGACGCGGCCAGGACAGCGGCCGCGCCGATAGCCGCGGGGGCGGGTTGGGCGGAGATCAGGGCCGCCGTCGAGATCAAGGTCATGAGAAGCATGGCGCTTCCTCCAAAGGGTCTTTCCAAACCGACCCGGTCGAGATAAAAGTAACCGGTCGGTCACCGACAAGTGCACGGTCGGTTACTTTTAGTCAAGAGGTAATTTCGTTGGGCAAGGGCGAGGACACGCGGGCGCGGATTCTGGATGAGGCGATGCGTCAGGTCAGCGTACGCGGCATGACCGGCGTCAGCCTGGGCGACCTCGCCACCGGGATGAACCTGTCCAAGAGCGGGGTGCTGAAGCATTTCCAGTCGATGGAGACGCTGCAGCTGGCCCTGCTGGACGCCATGACCGACCGGTTCGTGACCGAGGTCTGGAGGCCGGCGGAGCCGTTCGAGCCGGGTCGTGAGCGGCTGGAGAAGCTGTTCGAGCGCGAGCTAGTCTGGAACGACGGGGAGCATCTGCCCGGCGGCTGCCCTCTGACCGCGGCGGCGACGGAGCTGGACGACCAACCGGGGCCGCTGCGCGACAAGCTGAAGGACAACCGGCTGCGCTGGGCGCGGGCGCTGAAGCGCGAGTTCCGCGCCCTGCGGCCCGAGGCGGATGATGCAACGCTGGAGACGCTGGTGTTCCAGTGGAAGGGGATACTGCTGGCCTATGGCCATTCGAAACGTCTGCTGGACGACGAGGCGGCGCGGGCCCAGGCGACGGCGGCCTGCCGGATGCTGATCGGCGTCTGAGACGACAGCCGGAGTCCGCCGGAGGCGCGTTCCAACACTCGCGCCGCCGCGCTAGAACCGCGCCATGCCCACCGAGAACGAGCGCAAATACGTCCTGTCCGATCCGGCGGCGGTGCAGGCCCTGTGGGACCGGTCGGCGTGGAGTGAAATCCGGCAGGGCTACCTGCCCGGCGACGCCCGCATCCGGCGGCGGACCCTGGGCGGCGTTGGGCATGACAGCTTCACCTACAAGATCGATGCGGGCGGCCGGCTGATCGAGATCGAGACGGCGATGACCGAGCCGCGCGACTTCGACGACCTGTGGCCGCTGACGACGCGGCCCATCCACAAGCTGCGGCGGAGCGAGACCGACCGCCATGGCCTGCACTGGGATATCGACCTGCTGCTGGACGCGGCGGGGGCCTGCTATTTCGCCATGGCCGAGTGCGAGATGCCCGAGGCCATGGACGCGCCGCCGGAGGTTCTGCCGGCGTTGGCGCCGTTCATCGCCTATGCGGTGCCGCGCCAACGGCAAGCGGAGTTCGTCAATTCCCGGCTGGCCGATCCCGGCTATGCTGCGGCCCTGATCTTCTGACCCGAGCGGAGCATGACATGACCGGAACCATTCGCGTCGGCGTCGGCGGCTGGACCTATGAGCCGTGGCGCGGGGTCTTCTATCCGGACAAGCTGAGCCAGAAGAAGGAGCTGGAATACGCCTCCGGCAAGCTGACCTCGATCGAGCAGCAGTGCGGGGTTAAGCACCATCCTCAAGACGGCGGGAACGCATCATGATCGGTCCGTCATTCATCCAATTAAACGACGGCTGGAACGGTTATCC
>JALYPS010000205.1 GCA_030856285.1 Pseudomonadota bacterium | reverse complement strand
TGCGCAGCAGGATTCCGGGGGGGCTTCGCAGCCGCCCCATCCTCACCCGCCAGCCGGGCGATCGGCGTATTGACCTTCACGCCCTCGGAGCCTTCGGCCACGAGGATGTCGGTGATCTCGCCCTCGTCGACGGCCTCGACCTCCAAGGTCGCCTTGTCGGTCTCGATCTCGGCGATGACGTCGCCGGCCTTGACCGTGTCGCCGACCTTGACGTGCCATTTGGCGAGCACGCCCTCTTCCATCGTGGGCGAAAGGGCGGGCATCAGGATGTCGGTCATTGCACGCTCCCTGTGGCCGGGTCTTCGACCACGGTGGTCAGGCCCGGGCCATTGAGTACGTCGGAGATGCCTGCGAGAATTTTGTTGTAGGCCTGCTTCTCATCGTGACCGTGCCGGACGTTGTAGCCGTGCGCCATGTGCTGCGCGGCCATGGCCAGCACCTGACCGAACTGGCGCGGGTCGTTGAAGGCGGGCTTGATCACCATGACCGGCTCGCCCTTCGACCACCAGATGCGGAGGATCTCGACCGCCTCGGCGTCAGCGGCGACGCTGTCCGGGGTCTTCAGCTGGAATTCGTCAGGCTGGCTCATGCCATCACCGCCCGGACGGCCTTGACGATCTTGTCCACGCCCGGAAGCGACAGGACTTCCAGATTGGCGGCGTAGGGCAGCGGCACGTCCTCCTGATGCACCCGCATCGGAGGGGCGTCGAGATAGTCGAAGGCGTGTTCGATCACCCGGGCCACGACCTCGGCGCCGACGCCCATGGGACCCCAGCCTTCTTCGGCCGATACCAGACGGCTTGTCTTCTTCACGCTCTCGACGATGGTTTCGTGATCCAGCGGGCGCAGGGTGCGCAAATCGACGACCTCGCAGGAGATGCCCTCCCCGGCCAGCTGTTCGGCGGCCTGCAGGGCGAAGCCGACCATGCGGCTGTGGGCGGTGATGGTGACGTCCGTGCCTTCGCGGCGGACCTTGGCCTTGCCGATCGGGACCAGCCAGTCGTCGACCTCGGGCACGTCGAACTCGAGCCCGTACATCATCTCGTGTTCGAGGAAGACGACGGGGTTGGGGTCGCGGATGGCCGACTTCATCAGCCCCTTGGCGTCGGCGGCGTCATAGGGGGCGATGACCTTCAGGCCGGGGACGTTGGCGTACCAGGCCGAATAGTCCTGGCTGTGCTGGGCGCCGACGCGGCTGGCGGCGCCGTTCGGACCGCGGAAGACGATGCTGGCGCGGATCTGGCCGCCTGACATGTACAGGGTCTTGGCCGCCGAATTGATGATGTGGTCGATGGCCTGCATGGCGAAGTTGAACGTCATGAACTCGACGATGGGCTTCAGACCCGCCATGGCTGCGCCGACGCCGAGGCCGGCGAAGCCGTGCTCGGTGATCGGGGTGTCGACGACGCGCCTGTCGCCGAACTCCTGCAGCAGCTCGCGGCTGACCTTGTAGGCACCCTGGTACTGGGCGACCTCCTCGCCGATCAGGAAGACCTTCTCGTCGCGACGCATCTCCTCGGCCATGGCGTCGCGCAGGGCGTCGCGGATGGTAGTCTTGACCAGTTTGGCCCCGGCGGGGATTTCGGGATCGCGCAGTTCGATCTTCGGGGCGGCGGCGACGGGCGCAGCCGCCGGATCCGGATCGGCGGCGGCGGGAGCGTCAGACCTGGGCGCGGGCGCAGCGGCGCCGGCCTCACCCGCCAGACGCGCGATCGGCGTGTTGACCTTCACGTTCTCCGAGCCTTCGGCCACGAGGATTTCCAGCACCTCTCCCTCGTCGACGGCCTCGACTTCCATTGTGGCCTTGTCGGTCTCGATCTCGGCGATGACATCACCGGCGGAGACCGTGTCACCCGCCTTGATGTGCCATTTGGTCAACGTGCCCTCTTCCATGGTGGGCGACAGCGCCGGCATGAGAATGTCGGTCACGCTGAGGCCTCCACATAGACGTCGGTGTAGAGCTCGGACGGGTCCGGTTCCGGGCTTTCCTGGGCGAACTGGACCGCCTCGGCGACGATGGTCTTGATCTCGGCGTCGATGGCCTTGAGGTCGTCTTCGGTGGCGCCGGCCTGGTCCAGCAGCATCTTGACGTGGTCGATCGGGTCGCGGGTCTTCTTGACCTCGTCGACCTCTTCCTTGGCGCGGTATTTCGCGGGATCGCTCATCGAGTGACCGCGATAGCGATAGGTCTTCATTTCAAGAATGAAGGGGCCGCCGCCCTCGCGCGCCCGCTTGACCGCCCGGGCCACGGCGTCTCGCACGGCCAGCACGTCCATGCCGTCGACCTGCTCGCCGGGAATGCCGAAGCTTGAGCCGCGCTCGCTGAGCTGGGTCGTGGACGACGACCGCTCGATGCTGGTGCCCATGGCGTACTGGTTGTTCTCGATGATGTAGATGGCCGGCAGCTTCCACAGCTGGGCCATGTTGAAGCTCTCATAGACCTGGCCCTGATTGGCCGCGCCGTCGCCGAAATAGATGAACGCCACGCTGTCGTCGCCGCGATAGCGCCCGGCGAAGGCCAGGCCTGTACCCAGCGCGACCTGGGCGCCCACGATGCCGTGGCCGCCGTAGAAGCCGGTGGCGGTGTCGAACATATGCATCGACCCGCCCTTGCCCTTGGACGAGCCGCCGATGCGGCCGGTCAGCTCGGCCATGACCTCTTTGGGGTCCATGCCCGCGCACAGCATATGGCCGTGGTCGCGATAGCCCGTGATGATCTTGTCGTGGCCCTGACGGACGCTTTCCTGCACGCCGACCGCCACCGCTTCCTGGCCGATGTAGAGGTGGCAGAAGCCGCCGATCAGACCCATCCCGTAAAGCTGGCCCGCCTTCTCCTCGAAGCGGCGGATCATCAGCATCTCGCGGTAGTGGTGCAGCAGCTCGTCGCGCGAGACGTTGGGGATCGCGCCCGATTCCGCAGGCCCG
>JALYPS010000143.1 GCA_030856285.1 Pseudomonadota bacterium | reverse complement strand
CGCCTAGGGTGCGACCGATCTGATGGGCGCTGATGCCTTTCTTGCTGGACGACATGAGGAAGGTGGCCAGCAGCCATTTGTTGAGCGGCACCTTGGAGCGTTCAAAGACGGTGCCGACCGTGATGGTGAACTGATCGCGGCAGGCATTGCACTGATAGAGGCCAGCGCGGGCGCTACGGCCCTTGATCGCGGTCGCTTCGTTGACTACGCCACAGTGAGGGCAGACCGGGCCATGCGGCCAGCGGGTTTGCTCCAGATGGGCGCGGGCGGCGTCGGCGTCATGGAAGATTTTTGCGGTCAGGTTCATTGTCTTGCTCCAGTCCGAAAACCATAGCGGTTTCAACACTGCTTTGTCAAGTATACTATTGCCCCCGTCGGGAGAGGGGCAGGGGTGAGGGGGTACGGTGCATTCCGCGTCCCACCGAAACCCCTCACCCTCCCACCGCTTCGCGGCGGGTCCCTCCCTCTCCCTTTGGGAGAGGGTTTGAGGAGGCGGAATGCAAACGACCAAACAACACGCCGTGCACGACGGAACGCTGCGCTACCTGACGCATGACAGCGCCACCACCGGCACAGCCATGACCCTGTCGGTCTTCGTTCCGCCGGGCGAGGGGCCGTTCCCGGTGGTGATCTGGTTGTCGGGCCTGACCTGCACCGAGGATAACTTCACCACCAAGGCGGGGGCCTATGCGGCCGCGGCCGAACATGGGGTGATCATCGTGGCCCCGGACACCTCGCCGCGCGGCGAGGGGGTCGCGGACGATCCGGCCTACGATCTGGGGCAGGGCGCGGGCTTCTATGTCGATGCGGCGCAGGCGCCGTGGGCGCCGCATTTCCGCATGGAGACCTGGGTCGTCGAGGAGCTGATCGGGCTGATCGACGCGGAATTCCCGACCACGAAGGTGCGGTCGATCAGCGGCCATTCCATGGGCGGGCATGGGGCGCTGACGCTGGCGTTGCGGCATCCGCATCTGTTCCGGTCGGTGTCGGCCTTCGCGCCCATCGCCTCACCGACGCGGTGTCCGTGGGGAGAGAAGGCGTTCACGGCCTATCTCGGCCCGGACCGGGCACTGTGGGAGGCGCACGACGCGGCGCGGCTGATCGAGGGCGGCGTGGGAGAGAGTTGCTACGACGACATACTGATCGACCAGGGCGCCGCCGACCCCTTCCTGACGGAACAGCTGAAGCCGGAACTGCTGGTCGCGGCGGGCAGGGCGGCGGGGCAGACGGTCACCCTGCGGATGCAGCCCGGCTACGACCACTCCTATTTCTTCATGGCCAGTTTCATGGCCGACCATGTGGCCTTCCACGCCAAAAGGCTTAAGGCCTGACCGCATGACCGATGCAGATCAAGCCGAGATGTTCGCCGCCCTGTGCCGGGAGGTCGGCTTCTGCCTGCATCCCAAGGGCGAGAAGCGGGTGCTGGAGGCTCTGCCGAACGGTCTGGACGCGGCGGTCCGGGCGGTGTTTGACGCCGAGGGGGTGGATTTCGCTTCGGCCACGGGCGATCTGCGCCGGGCGGTGCGCGACTGTCTGAAGGCCAATCTGCCCGCGTCGGAGGGATAGTCGCCGGAACGAAATCAGCGCGCCCCGCTTGGGTTGGGCGAACGGGCGCCTAGATACAGGCGGACTGATATGACTGAAGGAGCCGTCCCATGGCCTTTACGCTTCCGCCCCTGCCCTATGCCCATGACGCGCTGGAGCCGGCCATCGACAAGGCGACGATGAGTTTCCACCACGGCAAGCATCACCAAGCCTATGTCGACAACCTGAACAAGGCGGTCGAGGCCGACCCGGCCCTGCGCGGCAAGTCGATGGACGAACTGTTTGCGACGATGTCGACCCTGCCCAAGGCGGTGCGGAACAACGCCGGCGGGCACTGGAACCACAGCCTGTTCTGGAAGCTGATGGCGCCGGCGAGCAAGACCGGGCGGCCGTCGCCAGAACTGGCCGCCGCGATCGATCGCGATCTGGGCGGGATGGACAAGTTCAAAGAGGCGTTCAACGCGGCCGGCGCTGGCCAGTTCGGCTCGGGCTGGGCCTGGCTGATCGTTCAGGACGGCAAGCTGAAGGTCACCTCGACGCCGAACCAGGACAATCCGCTGATGGACTTGGCCGACGACAAGGGCGCCGTGGTGCTGGCCGCCGATGTCTGGGAGCACGCCTATTATCTGAAATACCAGAACCGCCGGGCCGACTATCTGAAGGCCTTCTGGTCGGTGGTGAACTGGAGCAAGGCCAACGAGCTGTTCGACGCCGCGACGGCCTGACCGGTCCTTTTTGTTTCAGCGACGTCGGTTTCAGCCGCGGCGCTGACGGACGCATTTGCGCAGCTCGTCGCGCGCGGTCAGACCATCCTTCCAGGTCATGCGGAAGACCTCCTGGCCTTCGATGGCGATGACGAACTCCAGCTCGTCGGTCATGCCGGCCAGAGCCGCGCTCATCGTCGGCACCGCGAAGACCAGGGTGCCGAGTTCCTCCATCCCGGGTCTGCGCTCATGGTTGTAGACCCGCACCGTGGCCGGCGCGTCCCCTGTCTGGGTCAGGGTGGCGCTGATCTCCCGGAAGGCGTCGGGCTTGGGGATATTTGCACCGACGAACATCAGCATGGCGCCGTCCCAGCTGGAATCGACCCCGGTCAGCGTGATCATCCCGTCGCGGTTCAAATAGGTCGCGGCGCAATACTCCCCCGGCTCCGCGGGCGACCGGCTTTGGTAGTAGTCCCAACCGCCGTTCGAGTATCGTTGGTACCGTGGGTCGGCATGGATCGCGGAGATTTCATCGAGCTCACGGCGTGTCGACTCGATGAGATACTGCATCTCGAGTGTGATCGGCGTGATGGGACCAATGCTGTCATATGAGCTGTAATAGCCGGTGTCTTCTTCTTCCGAATACTCTTCCTGGCTGTTCGCATAGTTCTGTGAAGCCGTGTAGGCGTAGTCGTTCATCTGCCGGGCGTGGTCGGCGGCGATGTTCGCCATCCGCTCGCCGTGGTCCTGGGCGTGAGCGACGGGCGCCCCGATACCGGCGGCCAGGGTCAGCGCCAGGCACAGGGGCACGGCGGTTCGGACGGGAAACAGACGCATGGTCAACTCAAACAACAGGTTGGGTCCATTTGCCGGATCTGCGTCCGTCAAGCCGTTGTGAAACCGCGGGACGGGAGAGGACCGGGCAGCAGGAGGCTCTGCACTAGGCGCCGGGCGCGGCAGGTCCGCAATCCGGTTTTTCTGACAAGATGTACCGGTACGCGGTCGCCGGGCCGTGGCAGCGCGCGATTTCATGCCCATGTAACGGGCCGCCGCCATGGTGGCGGTCCCGAACTGTTCCGGAGAGGTTCCTGATGAACGCCCACGCCGGCCTGGCCGCCGCCGCCATGATCCTCGCCTCGCTCGCAGCCTGCTCGCCCGAGGCGGACAAGGCCGCCGCCCCGGCTGCGGCGCCGGCTGCGGCGCAGAGTCCGGACGTCCATGTCTTCCGCATCGGGACGCTGGAGGCGACGGCCCTGAAGGACGGCGAGATCGTTCTGCAGAACGCCGCCGACCAGAGCCCGTGGACGGATACGGCGGCGGCGCGGACGGCGCTGACCGCGGCGGGCCAGTCCGGCGATTCCATTCGCCTGTCGGTTCAGCCCCTGCTGGTGCGGGACGGCGACCGCGTCGTGCTGATCGACACCGGGGCGGGCGGCCGAATGGGCACGCAGAACAGGCTCGTCGCCTCGCTGCGCTCAGCCGGCGTCGATCCGACCCAGATCACGGATGTTCTGATCTCGCACGCCCATGGCGACCATGTCGGCGGCCTGGTCGGGGCGGACGGCTCGCTGACCTTCCCCCGGGCCGTGGTCCACATCAGCGCGCCGGAGTGGGACTATATGAAAGCCGGGGCGGCCCAGGCCGGCGAGGCGGCCCTGCTGGCCGCCGTGACGCCGAGGGTCCGGCCCTTCGCGCCGGGCGCCCAGGTCACGCCGTCGATCAAGGCGGTGGCGCTGGACGGCCACACGCCGGGCCATACCGGCTATGAGATCACGTCGGGGACGGATCGCCTGCTCTATGTCGGCGACGCCATGCACAGCTCGGTGATCTCGGTGCAGCGGCCTGAATGGGTCAATGTCTGGGACAGCGACAGCGCCGCGGGGGTCGCCACTCGTCAGGGTCTGCTGGAGCGCGGGGCGTCCCAACCGTTGAAGGTCTACAGCCCGCACTTCCCCTTCCCAGGCCTCGGCCGGTTCCAGCGCCGGGACGACGGCTTCGTCTGGGTTCCGGAAACCGCCGCCCAGCCTTGACGGATGGGTCTGACCCCGTCATAAGCGCGCCCTTCACGCCGTCGGGCTTGCCCGTCTGCGCGAACCACTACGGACGATGCGTGGACCGCCGTTGAGATCGTCTCTCCAGTTGGGGAGGGACCGGGCCGCATCACGAAGAGAGATACGAATGTCCAAGCGCCATAGCGCCAAGTACAAACTCGACCGGGTCATGGGTGAAAACCTGTGGGGTCGCGCCAAGTCCCCCGTCAACAAACGCTCGTACGGCCCCGGCCAGCACGGCCAGCGCCGCAAGCAGAAGGTCTCTGACTTCGGCCTGCAGCTGAAGGCCAAGCAGAAGCTGAAGGGCTACTACGGCAACATCACCGAGAAGCAGTTTGCCGCGACCTACGAGGAAGCCTCGCGTCGCAAGGGCAACAGCTCGGAGAACTTGATCGGCCTGCTGGAGTCGCGCCTCGACGCCCTGGTCTATCGCGCCAAGTTCACGCCGACCGTCTGGTCCGCGCGTCAGTTCGTCAGCCACGGCCACGTCACGGTCAACGGCAAGAAGGTCGACATTGCGTCGTACCGTCTGAAGGTCGGCGATGTCGTCGAGGTCAAGGAAAAGTCCCGCAACATGGCGCTGGTGCTTGAAGCCCAGCAGTCGTCGGAACGCGACATCCCGGACTATATCGAAATCGGCGACCGCGGCTTTTCGGTCCGCTTCGTCCGCGTGCCGGAACTGGCCGACGTGCCGTTCCCGGTGAAGATGGAGCCGAACCTGGTCGTGGAATACTACTCCTCGTAAGGGGCCAGGCCGCGTCGGGTCGAGAAGGCGGAGCCTTCTGACCGCGGGCCAAAAAGAATGAAGGCCCCGGAGAAATCCGGGGCCTTTTCGTTTGCCTGACCGATTCTGACAGTCGATTGCGGTGCCCGGTCGCGCGCCTTTAGAGTGAGCGCGGGTTTGGGAGGGATGGCGATGCGCTTCGAGTTCGGGACCGCGGTTCTGGTGCTGGCGATGAGCGGCGCGACGCCCGCGGCGGCGCAGTCCCCCTCGATCGAGGACCAGATGCGGGCGGGCTTCGACGTCTGCGCTGATTTCGCTTCGGGCCGAATCGACCTGGCGACGGCCGAAACGACGGCGAAACGGCTGGGTTTCAGCGGCGGCGGCGACGGCCGGTCGATGGGTTGGCCGGGGCAGGGCGCGCAGGCGCGCATCCGTCTGTCCATGTCTACCGGCGGCCCGGCCTGGTGTGCGGTCTCCAGCTCGGACACCGGCGTCGATGGCCGCGCTCTCTCCGACCAGGCGATGAATTGGGCCGCCGAGCGGCTGCCGGGTCCCTGGCGACACGCTCTCCAGGGTCAGCCGACGGCCACGGACATCTACGAAATGATGGGTTTCAACGGCCGGATCAGCGTCAACGCCACCCAGCCGGTCCGCGGCGGCGCGCGGATCATGCTGATGAACCGGACCGCTATCCAGTGGGGCGACAGCCGGACGCGCATCGGCGCCCGGCCCGTCACGCTGGAGACGCCCGCCTATCGCCCGCCCACCCTTCCGCCGGCCCCGACGGGCCCTTCGACGCGTGACACCGTCCTGACGGCGTTGAACCAGTGCTACGCCTTTCTGGGCGGCGGCGAGCGGCCCGCCTGGACCGAGGGCGGATCGGGCGTCCGGATGACCGTGACCGAGCCTTCGGCCCCGCGCGCCTGCGCCATCGAGGTCACGGCGCTCCCGGTGGACCCGGAGCTGATGACGGCGGGGCTTCAGGTGATCGACCGCAACCGCCGCGGCATCTCGGGCAGCCGCGAGGAGACCGGCTTCAGCTGCATCATGCACCGGACAGCCGTCCGCTCACGCGGTGTCGAGGCGGTCGCGGCCTGCGATCGAATGGCGCCGTCGGGGCAAGTCTGGCTGTCGTTCCAGCTGACGTCGGTCCGCTGACCGCGACGGGTGCTTCCAATCCGGGGCGAACAGGCGCATTTTCAGGCGATCAGGGTTCGGCGCGGGAGGCCGGGGATGAAACGGATCACCATGCTGACCGCCGCCCTGGCCTTGACCGGGGTCCTGCCGGGCTGCAGCGCCGTGCAGCAGATGGCGGGCCGGTTCCAGACGCCGCAGGAAGAGCTGCCCGGCCAGATCGAGCCGGTCCATGCCGCGGCCATCGCGCGCGATGAGGCGGTGTTCTGGGTCACGTCGAACGGCTGCACAGCCAAGGAAGACATCACCCCGGTGGTGCGGTCGTCGAGCGACGGGCCGATCATCACCCTGCGCCGGATCAAGGAAGACCGTTGCCGCGAGACCCGGCCCGAGGGGACGGAGGTGCGCTGGTCGTTCGAGGAGCTGGGGCTGGCCCCCGGTTCACGCCTGTCGGTCGATAATCCGTACCAGCTGCCGCCGACCTGAGATCAGACGGCCTGGCCGCCCGACATGGCGTCGGATTCGACGGCGCTGATCTGGCTGTGGACGATGGACACCGTCGTGCCCGGATGGCCGCCGACGACCTGAACATGGGCGTTCAGCTGACGGGCCAGGGCCTCGACGATGCTGGTGCCCAGACCCGGCGTCGCGCTCCCGGCGTCCTTGGGCATGCCCACGCCGTCGTCGGCCACCGACAGGGTCCAGTTGGGCCCATGGGCCTTGTAGCTGACGGTGATGAGGCCCCTGCGCCCCTCGGGGAAGGCGTGTTTCAGAGAGTTGATCACCAGTTCCGTGACGATCAGACCCAGGCTGACCGAAACGTCGGCGTGGACCGAGCTGTCATCGCACTCGACGCGCAGCGACAGCTGGTCGTGGTCGCGGATCATGGAGGCGCCGACACTGATGCACAGCTGATCGAAATAGGGCTTCAGCTCGACCTCGCCGAGGCGTGAGACAGCCAGCTGCTGTTGCAGGGCGGCGACCGACATGACGCGGCTGTGGGCGTCGTGCAGATAGTCCCGGGTCTCATCGGACCGGGATTTGCGGGCGCTCTGCAGGATCACGCTGGCGATGATCTGCAGGCTGTTGGCGACGCGGTGCTGGACCTCCTGCAGCAGGATGGCCTTTTCGCGCAGCAGGTCGTCTTTCAGCTTCTCGCTGGCCCGGACCTCGGTGACATCCGACAAACCCAGCAGCATCCGCACCTCGGAGCCGTCGCCATAGGCGAGCAGGTGAGCGTTCAGCATCAGGCAGCGCTTGCCCAGGATCCGGCTTTTCAGCTCCATCTCATAGGCGTCGACATCGGCCGCGCCGGACAGGGTGGCGCTCAACAGCGACCGCAGCCGGGGCAGGTTCCACTCGCCGTCGCCGAGGCCGAGGAACGACTCGCCAATGGCCCCCGCCGGGTCGATCTTGAAGGCGGCGAAGAAGGAGGCGCTGGCGGCGATGACATTCAGGTCGCCATCCAGCAGCACCAGGGGCGCGGTCGATGACCCGACCACAGCGAGCGCCAGGGCGATAGAACCGTCAGATTGCAGCAGTGTGGGGGCAGCCAAGGCTGGCCCTCCAAATAGTTACCGGAGACTCGCGAAGCGAAAGCCCTACCCGTCTCAGATTGTCGGCAAACAAAGCAGGTCCGAAATCTTGACCGGACAACACTCAGAATAAATGATAGCATGTATTGGTCCCCCCCCCCTTATGAATTCGGCCGACTGAATTCACAGGGGGCGCGCAACCAATCCCCGGCAAACCGGTTCGGGCAACGATGTTTACGGTCGCACAGTGCCTGGCCAAGGCGGTGGAGCTGGAACAGCGGGCTGCGGAGCCGCACCCGCCGGACGTCTGCGCCGACTTCGCCGCGATGGCGCTGCAATGGCGCCGGCTGGCCGCCCGGGCCGAAATTCAGGAACGGCGAACCGCCGCGGCTGCGTGGGCCAGCCAACCATAGTGCCTCCGTGTTGAGGCCTCCGCTGATTTTCGGCAATATGGCTCCTGAGTTCGCGGAGTCCTGATGCTTTTCCTTCTGCTCGCACTGATGACGCCGCAGGATGCGCCGTCCACCCCGGCCGGGCCGGTCCTGAACCAGATCGACCCGCCGCTGGTGGAAATCCCTCGGCCTATCGAACGGCGGGCCCCCGAGGCGGAGGCCTTGGGCCATACAGGGGACGTGACGCTTGAGATCGTCGTCCAGCCGGATGGCTCAAAAGGGCCGGTGACAGTGGTGGAGTCTTCGCGCTCGGACTTGCTGGACGCGGAAGCGACGCGGCTGGTCGCGGAAGGGGCCTTTCGTCCACCGGCCCAGGCGACACGCTATCGGGTCACGGTGGGATTCCAGGGGGCCGATGAAGCCCTGACCTGCGCGGCGATGGCGCGGCAGGTACGCTGGTTCCAGCAAGTCTGGCCGGAACGTCCCCTGAAGGAGATGGCGCTCTACCAGATGTCGAACGGCATATTGCTGGTGGCGGGGGCGCCGGCGTCGCCGAGTCGGGAGTCCGCCCAGGCGGCGGTGAACCTGCGTGAGCGTCTGGAGGCCGAGTTTCCCTTGCTGGCCGACCAGTGCGAACGGGAACCTGAACGGGCCTGGTATCCGCTTCTGGGAGACTGGGCCCGGCGGCAGCGCGCGGGCGGCTAGCGCCGTTCGAAGGTCGGCAGCATGTCCGCCGGAATGCGGTGGGGCCGCATGGTCGTCGCATCCACCAGCACCCATTCGGACACGCCCTGGGCGCAGACGCGTCCTTCGCCGTCCTCGATGCGGACATAGCGGTTGAAGCGCGGGCCCTGGGGATCGCCGACCCATGTGCGGGCCGCGACGCCCCGGGCCTCGGGCGGCAGGGGACGGAAATAGTCGACCTCATGCCGGGTCGCGACCCAGGACCAGCGGGCGCGGGTCTCGTCGTCAAAGCGGGCGTTCCAGTGGGCCGTGCCGGCGTCCTGCAGCCAGCCGACATAGACGACGTTGTTGACGTGGCCGTTGTCGTCGATGTGTTCGGGGCGGACCTCGAGCGGGACGACGAAGATCTCGCGATCGGCGCGGGGTTCGAGGGCCGCGCGCGCCATCAGGCCTCGGCTTGCTCGCCGAGGGGCACGCCTTTTTCGGCCATCAGGGCCTGAAGCTCGCCGGCGTTGAACATCTCGCGCACGATGTCCGAGCCGCCGATGAATTCGCCCTTCACATACAGCTGGGGAATGGTCGGCCAGTCGCTAAAGGTCTTGACGCCCTCACGCAGGCCTTCGTCCTGCAGCACGTCGACGCCGACGAATTCCGCGCCGATATGGTCGAGAATCTGCACCGCCAGCGAGGAGAAGCCGCAACGCGGCGCGTCAGGCGAGCCCTTCATGAACAGGACCACCGCATGTTGCTTCAGCGTGTTGGCGATGAAGGCGTGGATGGGGTCGGCTTGGACTTGATCGGTCACGGACGCGGGCCTTTCGGTGAAGGGCGTCAGGTATGGACCGCGCGCGCGCCGGTCAAGGGCGTCAGGCCGCCTTGGCGCTCGCGACCCGGGCCATTTCGATCTGGGCCGACAGGCCGGGCGGCATGTCGCGGTCCGGCACCAGGGACAGGGTGTTGAGCCGCTCGATGTCGCTGGCCTCGATCATCACGCTGGAGACCGAGGGGTCCGTCAGGGCGTAGGCCAGACAGATGGCCTCGGCGGTCCAGTTGTTGGTGCGGTGCAGGAACGCGAAGGTGCCGGCGTGGGCCAGGGGCCCCTCTTTGGGCTTCGAGCCGCCGCCGAAACCGAACAGGCCCTTTTTCTCGACATGGACGGCCGCGGCCTTCTTCGCCGTGTTCAGGCTGTCGGGGAAGTAGCCGTAGACGAAGATGGCCATGTCGCCTTCGCGGGCGGCGCGCAGGCGGGAGCGGATCCGCCAGTGGGCGTTGACGTGGAAGGGCGTGGCCAGGACGTCGAAAGCGCCCGTCGAGACATAGGTGTCCATGACGTCGCCGTCGCCCGCGATGCCCAGCAGCCGCACCCGTTCAGTGGCCCGCAGGGCCTTCAGGGCGTTGAGGGTCGACTGCGGCAGTTCGTGATCGCCGGGCTCGTCCAGAATGGCCAGATCGAAATAGCCGAGGCCGGAGGCGTGCAGGGCCTTGTCGATGGCCGAGGTGATGCCCTCGGCCGAGAAGTCGCGGTCCGAGCCGCGGCGGCCGTCGCCGGCGCCGAGGGTCAGGGACACCTGCACCAGCTTGCGGTCGACGTGTTTCAGCGCCTGACCCAGGACCTCGGCCAGAACAGGGTCGGCGGTCTCGAGCCGGTAGGAATTGATGCCGGCTTCCAGCGCCGAATAGATCAGCTCCCGGCCGGCCTCGGGGCCGCCGCCGATATCGCGGGTGCCAAGGCTGAGGGTCAGGCAGGAGACGGCCTGTCCGGTCAGGCCAAAGGGACGGTAGCGCATCGGTTCAATCTCCCGCCGGGGCTGAGGTTTCCAGCGCCAGCGCATGCAATTCGCCGCCCATCTTGCCCTTCAGCGCGGCATAGACGAGCTGGTGCTGGCGCACGCGCGGCAGGCCCGCGAAGGCTGCGGCCACGATGCGTGCGCGATAGTGGTCGCCGTCGCCGGCCAGATCGTCGATGACGATCTCGGCGTCGGGAAAGGCTTCGGTCAGATGGCCGCGAAGCGTTTCGACGGGCATGGGCATGGAACAGGCGATCTCCGGACTCGCCGGAGATGATGCCGCGTAAACCTTAATGCAGCGTCTCCTCCCCGCTTTGCGCTGGAAGGAGATTGGGCTATCCGGCCAAGCGCTCCAGCAGGACGGTCGGCGAACCCTTGTAGGTCGTCTCGACATAGGGGGCGTAGCCGGCTCTGGCCGCCAACGCGTGCGAAGGAGCGTTGTCGGGAGAAATCATGCAGACGGTGCGCGCCGCGTTCAGGGTGTCGTCGCACCAGGCCAGCGCCGCCGACACAGCTTCGAATGCG
>JALYPS010000141.1 GCA_030856285.1 Pseudomonadota bacterium | reverse complement strand
CCCCGGACATGATGGCCCTGGTCGGCCGTCTGGGTAAGGTGCTGGGCCCGCGCGGCCTGATGCCGAACCCCAAGGTCGGCACCGTGACTCCGAACGTCGCGCAAGCGGTCAAGGACGCCAAGGGCGGCGCCGTCGAGTTCCGCGTCGAGAAGGCCGGCATCGCGCACGGCGGCATCGGCAAGGCCTCCTTCACCCAGGAAGCTCTCGAAGCCAACGTGAAGGCCTATGTGGACGCCCTGCAGAAGGCCCGTCCGTCGGGCGCCAAGGGCACCTACGTCAAGCGCATCACCCTGTCCTCGACCATGGGACCGGGCTTCAAGATCGACCCTGCCTCGCTGGCTTGATGCTGGCCCGCGGTCGTCGGCCCTTCGGGACCTCCCGACCCGACGCGGCCTGAGCGATCGGCCTCAAGCAGGGCGAAGCCCGTTAGGCCAAGACGAACTACGGCGGCGGAGAGCGATCTCCGCCGCCGTTTTCGTTTGCGCGTCGCGGCGCCGGAAGCGATTGTGACGGGTCCCCGGGGGAGCATAATGCGGATCATCGCCATTCTGGCTGTCATACTGGCGGCGTGGGCCGGGCCTGTTCTGGCCCAGACGGCGCCGGACGCAGCCCGTCAGAACCATCTCGACCTGGCGGAGCAATACCTGGAACTGACCCAGGGCGGCGACCTGGTGAAGGAGATGCGTCGCCAGATCGAGGACGGCTATGACGATACCGATGTCCCGCCCGAGCAGCGCGCATGGCTGGTGAATTCCATGACCGGCATGTTCGCGGAGGTCATGGCCCTCACGATTGTGGAGTTGCGCGACGATGTGGCTGACAGCTTCACCGTCCAGGAACTGGAGTCGGCCATCGCCTTCTATCAGTCTCCGGTCGGACAATCGGTGGTGCGCAATCAGGTCGATCTGAACGCCGAGTTGCAGGACGTGATGATGCGGCTGCTGGTTCCGCGGATCACCGATCTGATGGAGAAATACTGTCTGCGGTTCGATTGCACGGCCATGAGCGAAGCCGCCGCCAAGCGGGACGAATGATCGTCAGCGTTCTGACGGGTTGACGCACGTTCCCGGACGCGGGACTCAACGGCTGCGGGCATCGTTGATGTCCCGGAGATTCGCGGATGCCCGGCTGTTCCCAGCCCCTCTCACACGGAATGAAGGACGGCCCGGCTGTCGGGCCTTGTCCTGCCTGATGGTTGAGCATCACCCCCGCACCCAGTCGGCCGAAAGACGTCAGGTCGCCGCCCTGCCGTGGCGCAGAAGCGCGGCCGGGATCGAGATTCTTCTGGTCACCTCGCGAGAGACCCGGCGGTGGGTCACGCCCAAGGGCGGGCGGATGCCGGGCCTGACCGATGCTGAGGCCGCTGCCCAGGAAGCGCTGGAGGAGGCGGGCGTTGAGGGCGTGATCGGAGAATCACCGCTGGGGACCTTCCGCTATCTGAAGATGCTGAAGCGCCGGGCGCCGCGCTGGTGCGTGGTCGCGGTTCATGCGCTGGAGGTGGGGGTCGAGCACGCGACCTGGCACGAACAGGCCGAGCGCGAGCGCGTCTGGGTCAGTCGGGACGAGGCGGTTCGCCGGGTGGACGAGCCGGACCTGAAGGCGCTGATCGCCGCCTTCGAGGGCTAGCGCCTCACGGCCCGCGCCAGATAGCAGCCGCGCGGGGCGAAATGGATGTGGACCTGCTCCGTGGCCGGATGATCGAACCAGGCCGCCAGCCGTGCGTCGAGAGCGCGACCTTCGACGACCTCCGCCTCGGTGATCATGTTGCGCGCGTCATAGACACGCAGGGAGAGCAGGCGTTTGGCGAGCATCTCCGGCGCCGGACCCTCGACCGCCCCGGCCTCGACGGCGGCCTCGCGGACGAAGATCGGACCCGAGGCCCGGTAGGGCGACGTGGGATCGGTCAGATGGGCGTGATTGACCAGCACCAGCCGCTCGCCGGCGTCGGCGTCCCGCAGGCTGACACGGCAGGGGGCGCGGCCCGGCTGGTCGGCGACCCAGCGCCGTGCGCCGACGGCGGCGAGCTCGCTGTCGGACATTGAAAAGAACCTGGCGAACGGGGCCAGGGGCAGGGCTTCGATCCGGTAGGTCATGAGAGTCTCCTTCGGTCGCGAAGGTGTGACGAACGGATCGCCTCGTCTCGCGCCTTTCGGACGTTGCGTCGGGCCGTCGCCATCCCCACAACGGAGGGCATGAACGCACCCTTCAAGACCCCCGCTGATCCGCTGGACGCCCCCGTCTGGGATCTGTCCGACCTGTACGTCTCGCGCGAGGACGCCCGTATCGAGGCCGACCTCGCCCACACCCGCGGCATGGTCGACGACCTGAATGCCCTGCAGGGCCGACTGGTCGCTGCGCGCGGCGAGCCGGCGGTGCTGGGCGAGCGGCTGGACCGGGCCGTGACCCTGTATGAACGGGCGTCCGACATTCTCGGCGCGCTGGGGGCCTATTCGTTTCTGGCCGCCTCGACGGACCGCAATGACGCGGCCGCCCAGGGGTTCGAGGCGACGGTGCGGGAGAAGCTGACGGCCATCGCCACGCCGACCGTCTGGGTCACGCTGGAGGTCAACCAGCTGGAGGAAGCGGAGATTGAGGCGGCGCTGGGGGCGTATCCGGCCGCGGCGCGCTGGCGACCCTGGCTGCGCCGCGTGCGGGCGATGAAGCCGCACGAACTGTCCAACGAACTGGAGACCTTCCTGGCCGAGCGTGGCCCGATCAGCGCCCAGTGGCCGCGCCTGTTCGACGAGACGCTGGCGGCGATGAAGGTGAAGGCGGGCAAGGACGAGCTGACCCTGGCCGAAGCGCTGAACCGGCTGTCCGATCCCAAGGCGGCCCGGCGCAAGGCGGCGGCGGAGGGGCTGAACGAGGCGCTGGCGGCGCGGACGCAGACCATGGCGCTCGTGCTGAACACTGTCGCCGCCGACAAGGCGCTGGAAGACAAATGGCGGGGCTTCAAACGCCCGGCGGATGGGCGCCATCTGTCCAACGAAGTGGACGGCGAGTCGGTCGACGCTATGGCCGAGGCCGTGGCCGCCGCCTATCCGAAACTGTCGCACCGCTATTATGCGCTCAAGGCCCGGGCCATGGGCAAGGCGAAGCTGGACCAGTGGGACCGCAATGCTCCGATCGAGACCAGCGCCCCGCGCGGCTACGACTGGGCGGCGGGCAAGCAGCTGGTGCTGGAGAGTTTCGCCGACCTGGGGCCGGAGTTCGCGGACCGGGCTGGCGGCTTCTTCGAAAAGCCGTGGATCGACGGCAAGGCGCGGCCGGGCAAGCAGTCGGGCGCCTATGCGCACCCGGTGACCTCGAACCGGCATCCCTATGTGTTCCTG
>JALYPS010000072.1 GCA_030856285.1 Pseudomonadota bacterium | reverse complement strand
GCATCGGCTTCGAGGCCCTGCACGCCCTGTCGGATCTGCCCAATGTCGTCGCCCTCAAGGAGAGCGCGCCCGACACCCGCCGCTTCACAGACCTGCTCAACGAATTCGGCGACCGCTATGTCCTGTTCGCAGGCCTCGACGATGTCGCGCTGGAAGGTCTGATGCTGGGCGCGCGGGGCTGGGTCTCGGGCCTGACCAACGCCTTTCCGAAGGAATCGCTGGCCCTGTGGGACGCGTTCAAGCGCGGCGACATGGACACGGCCCTGGCCATCTACCGCTGGTTCATGCCCCTGCTGCATCTCGACGCCGACCACGACCTGGTCCAGTCGATCAAACTGGCCGAACAGATCATGGGGCGGGGCCACGAACGCGTCCGCCCGCCACGCCACCCGCTGGTCGGCGCCCGCCGGGCCGAGGTCGTCGCCATGGTCGAGAAGGCCGCCGCCACGCGCCCGGCCCTCTAGCGATGGCGCGGCACGTCTTCCGCTGCATCGACGGCCACACCGCCGGCAACCCCGTGCGGCTGGTGATCGAGGGTGCGCCCGCCCTGACCGGCGACAGCATGAGCGCGCGGCGACAGGACTTCATGGCGCGCTACGACTGGATCCGCACTGGTCTCTGCTTCGAGCCGCGCGGTCACGACATGATGAGCGGCGGCTTCCTCTATCCGCCGACGACGCCGGAGGCCGATGTCGGCATCCTGTTCATCGAAACCAGCGGCTGCCTTCCGATGTGCGGCCACGGCACGATCGGCATCGTCACCTTCGCGCTCGAGCACGGCCTGATCAGCCCGCGCACGCCCGGCAAAGTCGTCGCCGAGGTCCCGGCCGGGGTGGTCGAACTCGACTATGTGCAGGACGGTGGGCGAATCCGGGCGGTCCGCATCCGAAATGTGGCCTCGTGGCTGGACCGGCAAGGCATCGAGATCGAGGTCCCCGACTTGGGCCCGCTGACGGTCGACGTCTCCTATGGCGGAAATTTCTACGGCATCATCGAACCGCAGGGCGCCTATGCCGGGCTGGACGACCTCGGCGCCGCCCGCATCCTGCAACTGTCGCCAGTCATCCGGACGCTGGTGCGCGAAGTCTATACGCCCGTTCACCCGCTCGATCCGACCATCTGCGGAGTCTCCCACCTGCTTTGGGCTGACAAGCCGAAGGGTGAGGGCGCGGACGGACGCAACGCCGTCTTCTATGGCGACAAGGCCATCGACCGCAGCCCGTGCGGCACGGGCACCTCGGCGCGCCTGGCGCACCTGCATGCCACTGGCCGCCTGCCGGTCGGCCAGGCCTTCGTCCATGAAAGCTATATCGGCAGCCGTTTCATCGGCCGGGTCGAGGCTGAGACCGAGATCGGGGGACGGCCAGCCATATTTCCCTCCGTCGAGGGCTCGGCCATCGCCACCGGCCTGAACGAAATCTGGATCGACGACGAGGATGTCTTCGCCCACGGCTTCCAGGTGGTCTGAGCATGACCTCCCGCGCTCCGCGCCTCCAGCCGGACCAGGTCTTCGCCGAAGCCCGGGAGCGCATCCTGTCCGGCCGCCTGCCCGCCGACACGCCCATCCGTCAGGACGCCCTGGCGCTCGAACTGGGGGTCAGCAAGATTCCCCTGCGCGAGGCCCTGGCGCGGCTGGAGAGCGACGGTCTGGTCGTCTCCCACCCCAACCGCGGCTTCATCGTCCGCCCGCTGTCACGCGCCGACGCCGAGGATGTCTTCGACCTGCGCCTGCGCATCGAGCCGAACGCCTGCGTTCTGGGCTCACTTCAGGCGGATGGCGCGGCACAAGAGGCCGCCCGCACCGCCTTCACCGCACTGGACGCCGCTCTGCGCAACGGTCTGGCTGACGTCGGCCGGCGCAATCGCGAATTCCATCTCGCGCTGGTGCGGCCATCCGGCCGTGGGGTCACGATCGAGACCGTCGACCGCCTGCTGGCCCTGTCAGAACGCTATGTGCGGGTGCACCTCGGCGAGCACCGCCGGGTCGACCGCGCCAGCCATGAGCACGAGACCCTGCTGCACGCCTGGCTGGAGCGTCGGACGGAGACCGTTCGCCGGGAAACGCGCGCGCACATCCGGGCGACCCTGATCGACCTGCGCGCCCAGTTGCCAGACGCCTAGCCGGCGGGCCAAGCCGGGACGTCGGAGAACGGCGCGTCGAGGCTGTGCTGAGGCCGGGTGAACCACTCCGGCCCGGCGTCGGTCATGTGGAAATGGTCTTCCAGCCGCACGCCGAACCGGCCCGGCACGACGATCATCGGCTCGTTGGAGAAACACATGCCGGTCGCCAACGGCGTCCTGTCGCCCTTCACCAGATAGGGGCCCTCGTGGATGTCGAGGCCGATCCCGTGACCGGTACGGTGCGGCAGGCCGGGCAGGTTGTAGCGGGGACCGAAACCGTCGGCTTCCAGCGACCGCCGCGCCGCCGCATCGACGGCCTCGCACGGAACGCCGGGCCGGGCGGCGTCGAAGGCCGCAGCCTGGGCTCGCTTCTCGGCCTCCCAAACGCGCCGAACGTCGGGCATCGCCTCTCCGAACACATAGGTGCGGGTGATGTCCGAGTTGTAGCCGTCGATCCGCGTGCCGGTGTCGATCAGCACCACATCGCCCGCCGCCAGCGCCCGGTCGCCCTCCCCACCGTGCGGCAGGGAGGTGTCCTCGCCGAAGGAGACAATGCAGAACGAATTGCCCGATCCGCCCAGCGTCCGGTGCTGGTCGTCGATGAAGCGGACCACCTCCGAGGCGCGCTGGCCGGCATGAAGCTGGTCACGGGCGCGGCGGTGGACCTCGATCGTGATCGCCTTGGCGTGGGACATCAGGGCGATCTCGGCGGGCGATTTTTGGCTGCGGAGCGGATGGATCAGCGGGGCGGCGTCGGCGAGGCGCGCATCGTCGATCTCGGCCCGCAGGCTGCGGTACATGGCCAGCGCCATCCGCTCGTCGACCGCCATCCGGCTGGCGGACCCGATCCGGTCGGCGACCAGCCGCCAGGGACTCTCGTCCTCCTCCCAGCTCAGGATTTCGCCCGGAAGACTGATCAGCCCCTCGACCTTCTCCAGCTCGAAGCGCGGCGTGATGTAGTCCAACCCACCCGAGACATGGACCAGGGCGCCCACCAGCCGTTCGGAGGCGTACCAGTCGAGGCCGGTGAAATAGCGCAGGCTTGAGGTCGAGCCGAGCAGCAGGGTCTCAATCCCCGCCCCCTCCATGCCGCGCCGCAGGTCCGCCAGGCGCGCCTGCCGCTCGGCTGCGCCAATGGGGGCCGGAACCGGTGTTGAAAGGCTGGCCATGGCCCGCTCCGAACGTCATTGGATTGAGTATCGTATACGATCGTGCTCAGTTGGGTATCGAACGACAAGGGGGGAAGACCTTGGTCCTGACAATTCTGCTGACAGGGCTGGCCTTGCTGGCGACCGCCTTCGCGGTGGTGCTGGGGCGGGCTGCACTGAAGCGCGGAACTGGCGCGCCCGGACCCGAGTCGCTCGTCCTCGGCGCCGTCGCCAATTTCTTCGACACCCTCGGCATCGGCTCATTCGCCCCGACCACCGCC
>JALYPS010000113.1 GCA_030856285.1 Pseudomonadota bacterium | reverse complement strand
CGTGCGCTTCGAGCTTGTCGAGGCTGCCGTTCCAGCCGGCATCCATGCCGCTGAGCGGTCCGAGAGCATCGGCGCCAGCCGTGATCGTCGTGACCTCGAGCCGCAGGATTGTCCGGCCGGCAACCTCGTCGAGCAGGACCGTCTGCTCGACCTCGAACGAGGTCGAACCGTCGGCGTAGTTGACCCAGGTCCGCATCACCAGCCGCTCGGGTTCATCGAGGGCGATGAAGCGACCATCGAAAGGGTGATCGGTCCCATCCGGCGCGCGCATCACCACGTGAATGGTCCCGCCCGGCCGAACGTCCATCTGCACCACGGGGGTGGTGAAATGTTCGGGGGCCCACCAAACGGCGACATGGGCCGGATCGGTCCACATCTTCCAGACGAGCGCCCGGGGGGCGTCGAACTCGCGCCGGATCGACAGGCGGGTCAGATGGTCCGGAATGGCGACGTCGATGGTCATACGTCTGTCTTCCTGAACGGGAAGACCGCACGCAGCGACGCGTCGCGCAACCACAGACCGCCCCACATGAACAGGCCGAGATAGACGCCGAACAGGGTGTGGCTGAACAGCGGGTTCTCGATCCGCAGATTGGCGGCGATGGCGCCGCCGAGCAGGCCGGTCATCAGCACCGCGCCGAGCAGGCTGGTGCGGGGGATGACGTACAGGATCACGCAGGCCAGCTCGATCAGCCCGATCAGCAACAGGTATTTCGCCGGCCAGCCGAGCGGCGTCATGTTCTGCTCGGCGACCACGTCGGCCATGAGGAATTTCGGGGCGACGGAGGCGGCGAGCATGAACAGGACGAACAGGCCGCTCAGCACCCGACCGGTCCAGACGGACGGCGAGGCCTTCACTGGCCCGGCTTCCAATCGGCGGACGGAATGGTGTTGACCATCCACGGCACGCCGAACTTGTCGATCAACCCGCCATAGCCGGGCGACCAGAAGGTCTCGCCGAAGGGCATGGTGGGCTGGCCGCCCTCTACGAGGGCGTCATACCAGCGCCGGGCGTCGGCGACGCTGTCAGCGTGCACGGTGACGTCGAAGCCGTTCTTCGGCTTGTCGACGTTCTTCGCCCAGTCGACATCCATATCGGCGCCCATGATCGCCTGATCGCCGACCTGCAGCCAGCAATGCATCAGCCAGTCCTTGTACTGGGGTCCGACCGGCATGTCGGGCGGACCATCGCCATAGGGGAAGGCGGCGGTGATCTCTCCGCCGAGAACCGCGGCGTAGAACTCGAAAGCCTCGCGGCATTGGCCGCGGAAGCTGAGGCTTGTCACGATCTTCATGGTCTTCGCTCCTTGAGCAGGTTGATCCCAACGCGTGACGCCGGGGCGTCTCTACTGTTTCATCCGGTCGGCTGTCCTCAGGACGCGCCGCCGGCCGTGAGGAAGGCCTCCAGCCGTTCAAAGGTGCTGGTCCAGCCGTGTTTGTGTCCGGTCAGGCTCTGTTCGGACTTCAGACCCTCGTGGGTGAAGTCCATCAGGGTGCCGCCGCCCGGCGCGTCGCCGAGCTGAACGGTCACCAGGGTGTCGACCGGCGGTCCGTCCTCGTGGGACTCATCCCATTTGAAGGTGAAGACCAGTCGCTCGTTCGGGACGATCTCGCGATAGACGCCACCCTGCCAGAGGTCCTGTCCGGTGTCCGGCGAGCGCAGGCAGGCTCGCCATTCTCCGCCGACCCGCAGGTCCTGGGTGGCGCTGACCGCCGGCCATTCGACCGGACCCAGCCACAGCACCATGACCTCGGGGTTCGTCCACGCCCGCCAGACCAGCGGCCGCGGCGCATCGAAATGACGCTGCATCTGCAGGGTGGGGCGGGTCGCGATACTGTCGACAAAGGTCATGGGGCGGGCTCTTCAGCGGGTCCGGTCGGGGCCAGGAAGGGTCAGTGGGTCTTGAGCAGTTCGGCCAGCTGGTCGGCGCAGGTCCCCCAGCCTTCATGGAAGCCCATGGCCTCGTGCTGCTTCATCGTCTCGGCGTTCCAGTGGCGCGCCGTGGCGACATATTCGGTCCTGCCGTCGGCCATCGGCGTCAACTCGACCGTCGCCACCATGAACGGCTGGCCGGCCGGCTCCCATGCCGGAGTAAAGGCGTCGGTCGTGATCCAGCGACTGTTCTGAACGGCTTCCAGGAACACGCCGCTGTTCGGGAAGCGTTCGCCGTCCGGGCCGTGCATGACGAAGTTAAACACCCCGCCGGGACGAGGGTCGACCCGCACGTCCGAGATCGTCCACGGCCGCGGCGCGAACCACTGCTGCAACAGTTCCGGCGTCATCCAGGCCTTCCAGATCGCCTCAGGCGTGGCGTCGATGACGCGGCGCAGGACCAGCGCATGCTGATGGCCGACGCCGTCGGTGTTGCAGGGGTTGGATTCAGTTTCCTGGGCCACGGGGGTCTCCCTTCTGGATTTTCTTCAAATAGGCGTCAAGGCGGTCGAAGCTGGCGTCCCAGTAGCGCCGGTAGTGTTCCAGCCACTCGTCGATGCCTTTCATGCCCATCGGTTCGAGCCGGGCCGGCCGCCACTGGGCCTCGCGG
>JALYPS010000103.1 GCA_030856285.1 Pseudomonadota bacterium | reverse complement strand
CGGACTTCACGCCGGGCCGCGAGCTGACCCTGCCCGAGCTCCACAATGCGGCGGCGCGGATTACGCGATTCTACAACGACCGCGGCTATGTCCTGGCGCAGGCCTATCTGCCGGCGCAGGACGTCGTCGGGGGCACGGTGACCATCGCCGTGGTCGAGGGCCGCTACGGCGCGATCGAACTGCGCAACCAGGCCGGCGTGCCCGACGGCCTGGCCGGGGGCGTGCTGAGCGGCCTGAACACGGGCGACCCGGTCGCGATCGCGCTGCTTGAACGCCGCCTGCTGCTGCTGTCCGACATCCCCGGCGTCGCCGTGCATTCGACCCTGTCCCCGGGCGCTGAGGTCGGCACTTCGGATCTGACGGTCGACCTGACCCGTGCGCCGCGGATTTCCGGCAGTCTCGAGGCCGACAACGCCGGCAATCGGTACACGGGCGCCTACCGGTTCGGCGGCTCGATCAATCTCCACAACCCGACCGGTCTGGGCGACATGATCAGTCTGAGGTTGCTCGCCTCGACGGAAGGGCTGGCCTACGGGCGTCTGGCCTGGCAGGCGCCGCTCGGCGACGCCACCGTCGGCGTCGCCTATACCCATATGCAGTATCAACTCGGCCGCGAGTTCGAGGTCCTGGACGCCGGCGGCACGGCTGACATCTTCAGCGTTTTCGGCAGCTATCCGCTGATCCGCTCGCGGAACGCCAACCTCTATGCCCTGGCCAGTTTCGACGCCAAATTCCTCAGCGATGAAATCGGCCTCGTCTCCCAGGTATCGGACAAGGAAATCCAGGCGCTGACAGTGGGCCTGCGCGGAGATTCCCGCGACGGGTTCGGCGGCGGCGGCTGGAACGTCGGCTCATTGTTCTGGACCTCGGGCGAACTCGACATTGAAAGTCCGTTCGAGCGGGCCGCCGACGCGATGACCGCGCAGTCCCAGGGCGGGTTCAACAAGCTGCAGTACGCCGTCTCCAGACTGCAGACGGTCAGCGGACCGCTGTCGATCTACGGCTCACTTCGCGGCCAGATGGCCACAGACAACCTCGATGCCTCCGAAAAGATGGAGCTGGGCGGCGCCTATGCGGTGCGCGCCTATCCGGAAGGCGAGGCCTACGGCGACGAGGGCTATGTGGCGACGGTGGAGGCCAGACTGGCTCTGGACCAGTGGACCGCATCCCTGCCGGGCCGGTTCCAGCTGATCGGCTTTGTCGATACCGGCGAGGTCAACTTCGCCCATGACCCCTGGTTCACCGGATCCAATCACGCCCGGCGCAGCGGCGTCGGCGCCGGCGTGGTCTGGTCCGGGCCGGACGACCTGTTCGTTCGTGTGACCTACGCCCACCGACTGGGTGACCAGATCGCCACCTCTGCGCCCTCCGACAGCGGCCGCGTGTGGTTCCAGATCGTCAAGCTGTTCTGATGACCGCTCCCGCCGCCTTCTCCGCCACGCTCTTCAAGACAAGGACGTTCTGATGACCAGACTCCAACACCAGATCGCTGGCGCCATGAAGCGGGGCGGCGTCGTCAGCGCTCGCCGGAACGCCCTGTCCGCCTCGACCGCCCTGGCGGGCTTCGTCGTGGCGGGCGTCGCCGCGTCCCTGTCCTTCGGAGGAACGGCCCAGGCCCAAATCCTTCCGACCGGCGGATCGGTCACCGCGGGCGGGGCGACCATCGCGACCGGCCCCGGCACGATGACGATCAACCAGTCGACCCGGAACGTGGCGATCAACTGGCAGACCTTCTCAATCGGCCAGGGCGGCAGCGTTGTCTTCGTCCAGCCGAACAGCAGTTCGGTCGCCCTGAACCGGGTGCTGGGGCCGGACGCGTCAGCGATCTTCGGCAGCCTGACCTCCAACGGTCAGGTGTTCCTGATCAACCCGAACGGCGTGCTGTTCGCACCGGGCTCACAGGTCAATGTCGGCGGTCTGGTCGCCTCCACCCTGGACGTGACCGACTCCGACTTCATGGCTGGCGACTACCGCTTCACCGGGAGCGGCTCAGGCGTCGTGCTCAACCAGGGCTCCATTGTCGCGAACGGCGGCTATGTGGCCCTGCTGGGCGGCCATGTCAGCAATGAGGGCCTTATCCAGGCCAATCTCGGGTCCATTGTCCTCGCCGCGGGCGAGGCGGTGACGCTCGACGTCGTCGGCGATGGACTGCTGAATGTGGCTGTCGATCGGGGCGCAGCCAACGCCCTGGTCCAGAACGGCGGCATGTTGCAGGCCGATGGCGGGCGAGTGGTGATGACAGCCCAGGGAGCGGGCGAGCTGCTCCGCACCGTGGTCAACAACACCGGGGTCATCCGGGCCCGCACGATCGGCGAGCGGAACGGCACGATCCTGCTGCTGGGCGACATGCCGAGCGGCGTGCTGAACGTGGGCGGCGTCCTTGACGCCAGCGCGCCCGACGGCGGCGACGGCGGTTTCATCGAGACCTCCTCCGGGACCGTGAATATCGCGTCGGGAACCCGCGTCACGACGGACGCTCCGCACGGGGTGACCGGGACATGGCTGATCGATCCGGCGGACTTCACCGTCGGCGCCGGCGGCAATATTTCCGGAGCCACCCTCTCGGCACAGTTAGTGACAACCAACGTCGTGATCAGCACTCTGACCGGCCCCGGCGCCACCCAGCCCGGCAACGGCGACATTCACATCAACGACGCCATCTCCTGGACTGCGTCCTCCAGCCCGACGACGCTGACGCTGAACGCGCACCGGGACATCAACATCAACGCCGCGATCACCGCCACCAACGGCAACCTCGTCGCCTGTTGCGGTCGGGACGTGAACGTCAACGCGCCCATCACCACCACCAACGGCAGCGTCCTGCTGGAGGGCGGTCGCAATGTGAACGTCTATCATGCGATCACCACGACCGACGGCAACATCGCCCTGTGCGCCGGGCATGACCTCCATATCGATGCGGCCATCACCCTGACCCGGGGCACCACCATCGCTGCGCGGAGTCTCGGTCTGCCCGTCGGCCTGACCCTGATCTCCGGCGCGGACGGGACAGGACCGGGCGTGAACGGCGGGACGATAATATTCAGCCCGCTCGCTCCGCGGGTCACCGTCACCAACGCCCCTGCGACGATCAACTACAACCCGATTTCCTATACCACCCCGACAGACTACTCGACCCGGTTCACCTTGACGGAAGGCGCGACGCTGACACAGCGGATGTTGCTGTTCCCCGACGGCAGCCGGGTAGCCAACGGGACCACGGCGACGACGCTGACCGGGTTCAGGACCACGGCGACCTCGGGTGTCCCCACAGGAGTGACGCTGGTGGCCTTGCCCGGCGCCACGGCAACGTTTGATTCGGCGACGGCCGGGGCCGACGTCGGGATCACCTACAGCGGTTACACCCTCGCGGGCGCGAACGCCCACCTGTACGCCCTCGCCGGAGCCTGCTGCGTGTCGACCTTCCGGACACGCGGGACGATCAGCGCCGCGCCGCCGCCTCCGCCGCCTCCGCCACCGCCTCCTCCTCCTCCTCCTCCTCCCCCGCCGCCGCCGCCGACGCCTCCTCCCCCCACGCCGCCGACGGTCACCCCGCCCTTCCGGCCCTATCCCACGGTGACCTATCCGACCGTGACCCCGACGCCGGGCCTCGACCTGGTGGTCGTCGACTCGGGCGTTCGCATGCCGGCGTACGAAACGGCTCCCGTAACCCCGCCGGTCGAGGAGGTGGTCGAGGCCCCGCGCCGGGCGCCGGTCACGCCGCCGCCGCCGCCTCCGCCCGTCCCGGTCTACCCTCCCAAGCAGGATCGCAATTGACCGCGAGCCTGTCCCTGTGGCGGGCGGCGACAGCCGGACTGGTGCTGGGATTGCTCTTCTCGGGGTCCAGCCTCGCTGACGAGCGCTCCTCGTCGCCGCCCGACGCGGACCGGCCTGTCGATGCGGACGCCTCGTCGGCCGCCCGACAGCTCACGGCGTGGGTCCTTGAGACGGGCGACAATCAGGGGCTGCCCTTCCTGATCATCGACAAGATCAACGCCGAGGTGTTGGCCTTCGATCGCGAGGGCCAACAC
>JALYPS010000090.1 GCA_030856285.1 Pseudomonadota bacterium | reverse complement strand
GTTCGAGGGTTTCACTGTCCATCGCCAGCCAGGCGGCCTTGAGCGCGGCGGGGTCGGACAGGAGCGGATCGCCGGACGCCTTGGAAGCCTCGTCCAGAAGCGCGATTGCATCGGGAACACGGTTGGCGGCGAGGGCGATGCCCGCGCGCTGGCTCAGGGCCAGGACCTTGTAGGCGCCGTTGCCGTCCTTGGCCGCCTGTATGAAGGCGGCGTCGGCCCCGACCGGATTGTTGGCCTCGAGCGATTCCAGCCCGCGGTCGTAGGCGACAGAGGCCTTGTCGGCCTTCGACGTCTGCCAGTTGTCCCAGCCCCAGAAAGCGAGGGCGGCGATCAGCGCGACCAGAAGCACGCCGCCCGCGACGGGCAGCCAGGTGCGGGCCAGCCGCTTGTAGCGGTCGGAGCGGAGCTCCTCCTCGACCTGCTCGAAGACATCAACCACGGATAACTTGCCCCCCAGGATCGGCCCTCAGGCCGCTGAATTTCAATCCGGCCGGACCCTAGAGGGTCGCCTGCCCCGCCGCAACGCACGGCTTAGGGCGTGACGGGCTTTTTCGAAAAGTAGGTCTCGACTTCGGCAGGAAAACGGCGGGCTTTGACGTCGGCGGCGTAAGTCGCCACGGCCCGGTCGATGTCGCCGCGCATATCGGCGTAACGGCGGACGAATTTCGGAGTCCAGTCGAACAGGCCCAGCATGTCGGGCGTGACCAAAATCTGGCCGTCACAGGCGGACGAGGCGCCGATGCCGATGGTGGGTTTGTCGATCGCTTCGGTGATGTCGCGCGCCAGACCTTCGGCCACGCCCTCGATGACGACGCAGAAGGCCCCGGCGTCGGCAGTGGCCTCGGCCTCGGACATGACGCGAAGGCGCTCTTCGTCGGTACGGCCTTTGGCCTTGAAAGCGCCGTCGGTCAGCACGGCCTGGGGGCGCAGGCCGACATGGCCCATGACCGGGATGCCGCGCTGGACCAGATAGGCGATGGTTTCGGGCACCGTCGGCCCGCTTTCGACCTTCACCCCCTGGGCGCCGGTCTCCTTCATCACGCGGGCGCAGTTTTGATAGGCCTGCTCCTTGCCGCCCTCATAGCTGCCGAACGGCATGTCGATGACCACCATGGCCCGTTTGGAGCCCCGCATGACGGCCTGGCCATGCAGGATCATCATCTCCAGCGTCACCCCGACGGTGTTGGGCATGCCGTGAACGACCATGCCGACGCTGTCGCCGACCAGCAGCAGATCGCAATGATCATCCAGCAGGGCGGCCGTCGGGGCGTCGTAGGCGGTCAGGCAGACGATCGGCTCGCCGCCCTTGCGGGCCCGGATGTCAGGCGCGGCGATGCGTTTGATCGCTTCCTGCTTCTGGCTGGACATGGGGAGGTCCTCCTGTTCGGACCCCTAGATAGTCGGCGGCGCCCGCCCCGTCATCCCTTGCAGGGACAGAGCGGAGTCTCAGACGTCCTGCGAAAGCTTCATCACCCCGGCGGCGGCCAGCGCGATCAGGGCCCCTGCGGCGATCCAGAACATTTGCATCCCGCCCATGGAGCCCAGCTCCAGATTGGCCAGACCAAGCTGGTCCAGTCCCGCCTGGACCGCGCCCTGGGTGTTGAGAGAGGCGGAGCGGATGCCCTGACCCAGTGCATTGCCGGCCACGACGCCGTCACCGGCGCCAAGGTTGACGCTCATGGTTTCGCGCACAGCCACGACGCCGCCGATGACGCCGGCGAGGCCGAGGGCGAGGACGCGGGCCTGGGAGCCCTTCTGCAGCTTCTGCTCGACCTGGGCCGTGAACAGGGCGGCGTCGGGCATCTGGGGCGAGCGCGCGAACAGGCGCTCGATTTCAGGATCGAACTCGTCAGCCGACATGCTGCGCGCTCCCCAGGGACTGTCCGGGCGGCTGGAGCCGCGCCCGGAGTTTATCCAGACCACGTTTGACATGAGACTTCACCGTACCAAGTGGCAAATTGAGGGCGGCGGCTATCTCTGGATGCGCCATGCCGGCCCCGTGACAAAGGGAGACACACAGTCGTTCGGGCTCGCTGAGCGCCTTGAGCGCTTCGTCGAGATCAACCAGACCCGCATGATCGGTCGCGGGCGCAGCGTCTTCGTTCTCGACCTCGGCGACATAGCGGGCCTCCTTGGCGACCCGCTTGATGTAGAGGCGCGCCGCGATCCGCTTGACCCAGGCGGCGAAGGTGCCCTCGCCGCGGAATTCGGAGCAGCGCTCGAACGCCTGGATAAAGGCGTCTTGTGCGATGTCGTCGGCGAGCGAGGGCTGGGCCCCCATCCGTCGAAGCAGGCCGCGCACCGCCGAACCGTGGCGGCGCACCAGCTCGCCGAACTCCCGCCGCCCGCCCGCCGCCGCAAGGGCGGCGAGCTCGACGTCGTGCCGGTCGACCAAGGGTTGGGTCATGTTGGTTTCCCCTGTCCGACCCGGCCTCAGTCCTTGTTCTTGTTGACGAGGCTGAGGATGATGAAGGCCAGACCGATCGCGCCGGGAATGGCGGCGAATGCGCCGAAGCCCCAGGCCTCATCTTCTCCGAATCTGTAGGCGATGAAGGAGAAGGTGGCGGCGATGCCGAGCGACAGCGCCAGCAGGATCACTCCAGCGCGCAGATCGCGCGAGGCGCTCGCCGGCGGTTTGACGGTCTGACGGGTCAGGGCGTCGATCACCTCGGGAGGCAAGGTCTGCCCCTTGTCCAACGACGCCCGCAACGTCGCCTGCATTTCGCGCCGTTCCTTGCTCTTGAGCCATGTCGGCACGATCACAATCGCCGCGATCATCGCGAACATCGCGATAGGAATCATAACTTCATTCATCGCCTGGTCTCCTTGATTTCGTGTCGGTCCGCAGCGTGATGCTTCGGCCTTCTGATGATGAGAGGCATCGGCGGCGGCGTACGGATGCGAACTGGCAGGTGAAACTTTCGTAAGGCGATCGGAACCGCCGACTACGCCCGTCGTCCGGCGCTGAACGGTGACCTTAAGCCTTTGCCGAAGCGGCGCGACAGCCACAGGGCGGTGACGGCGGTGACCGCCGTACCGGCCAGCATGGCGGCGGCGGGCTGGAGCGCGGAGCCCAGACTGTCGCTCATCGGTCCAACCACCGGGATCAGGGCCCACAACACGGCGACGGCGGCCACGGCCCAGGGCACGAGGGCGGCCACGGTCATCCACGCCCGGCGCAGGGCGATCGCCTGGGCCATGCGTGCCTGAAAGGCATAGTCGCGCGCGGGCGGAGCCTCGGCGGCGAACAGGGCGGACAGTTTCTCTTCAGGCGTCATCCGGACCTCCCAGCGCCTTGAGCAAACGCGCCCGTCCGCGCGCAACATGCGACTTCACCGTGCCCAGAGGCAAGCCCAGAGCCATCGACGCCTCGCCATGCGACCAGCCGTCGCCCAGACACAGGGCCACACAGGCGCGCACATCGGACGGCAGTTCGGCCATGGCGGCCGTGACGGATATCCGGTCCTCCGGCGACACGCCGACCGGGGTCGCGACTGTTTCCAGCCAGATGTTGTCCCGGGCGGCGCTGCGCCGTGAGGAACGAATGCGATCCTGCGCCTTGCGCCAGGCGATGCCGCAAAGCCAGGCGCGGACGCCGGCGGGCTCCTTGAGCGAGCGCAGTGCGCCCCACGCCGCGAGGAAGGT
>JALYPS010000036.1 GCA_030856285.1 Pseudomonadota bacterium | reverse complement strand
GGATCGCCGTGGCCGAGAGCCTCGGCACGGACGAGGCCCCGCGCAGCGCCGTCGACTTCATCGACGCCGCCGACCCCGAGGGGCAGCGTCGCCGGATTGAACTGGGCGCGGTCTGGATCAGCTCCATTGAGTGGGCGAGTGACGAGCGCCTTCTGGCGAGCGTGATCCTGAAGGGAACTGTGTCAGGACGGGCCATGGCCGGGTCCAACCGGAGAGGGGAGGACGTCGACTACTATATGCGGCGAACCGTCTCTGTGAACGCCACGACCGGCGAGGTGGTGCTGCTGTTCAGCGATCAGCGCAACCGCATGCGCAACTCCTTCGATATGGGGCGCATCATCGACATGCTGCCCAACGATCCCGACAACGTCCTGATGGCCGCATGGGAGGCTGACGGGGTGATGGGCCTGCACCGGGTCGATGTGAACACGGGCGTCGCGACCCGGATCGAGCGCGGCGGATCGGGCACCTATCACTGGCGGACCGTCGACGGCGTGCCCGTCCTGCGTCACGACATGAACAGCCGCGGCACGGTCGAGACCATCATGGTCCGGGCGCCGGGCGAGACCGAGTGGAAGATGGCCCGCCGCACGCGGGTACGTGAAGCCCCGGACTTTCTGTGGGTGGGCGCCGGCGAGACGCCCGGCAAGGTGCTGGTCATCGCCCGTCTGGACAATGAGGACGTCCAGAGCGTCCGCGAGATGGACCTGACAACCACCGCGCTCGGTACGCCGCTGAACGCCCGCCCGGGCCGGGACGTCGCCTATGGCCTGCCTGACTCGGCGGGCAACTATCTGGGCGCCGCCTACTACGGCGAGCGGCTGGAGTATGAGTTCGTCGATCCCGCGCTGGCGGTCCACCACCGGGCCCTCAACCGCTTCTTCGACAATACGTGCAACGTGCACTTCACGGACGTCGACATGGCGCGGAACCGCTTCATCGCCCATGTGGACGGACCAGCGGAGCCGGGGGCCTGGTTCTTCTACGACAAGAACGCGCGGGCCATCGTCAACCTCAGTCAGGCGCGGGACCTGGACCCGGCGCGGCTGGGCGCCAGCGAGGTGCTGCAGGTGCAGACCCGCGACGGCGTGACCATCGAGGCCTATTTGACGGCGCCGCCCGGAGGCCGTCCCGGCCCGCTGGTCGTCCTGCCCCACGGCGGACCCGAGGTTCGCGACACGCCAAGCTGGGACCGGCAGGTGCAGGTGCTGGCGGCGCAGGGCTGGTGGGTGCTGCGGCCGAATTTCCGCGGCTCGGGCGGCTATGGGCAGGGCTTCGCGCAGCAGGGCTGGACCCGCTGGGGCGACCGCATGCAGGACGACGTCGAGGACGCCGTCGCCCACGCCATCGCCGCGAAAGGGCTGGACGCGTCGAAGGTCGGGATCATGGGCACCAGCTATGGCGCCTATGCGGCCCTGATGGGGGCGGTGAAGCGGCCGGACCTGTACAAGGCGGCGATCGGCATCTGCGGCGTCTACGACCTGCCCGATGTTCTGGCGTGGGAAGACCGCCAGGACGACACCCCGGGCCAACCGATCTACGAATTCTGGACCAAACGCATCGGCGACCGGTCGGTGATGGGGCCTGCGCTGGAGGCCGCCTCGCCCCGCCGTCGCGCCGGCGAGATCACCTGCCCCGTGGTGCTGGTGCACGGGGTGGACGACCCTGTCCTGCCGCTGATCCAGTCCCGTCGTATGCGCGACGCGCTGCGCAGCGCCGGCAAGTCGGTCGAGCTGATCGAGGTCGAGGACGCGGGGCACGCCGACTGGGAAGACGCCAAGGAGCAGGAGCTGATGACGCGCTATGTCGCCCTGCTTCGGGAGGCCTTCGCTTGACGCCGGCTCCCGGCCGGGGCTGTTAGAATTCGGAGTATCGGGGGCTCACCATGACAATCAGGAATTCCGCGGCGGCGCGTTGGGCGCTGTCGCGCCGGGGTCTGCTGGCGAGCGCCGGCGGTCTGGGGCTCGCGGCGACGGCCGGGCCCGCGGCGGCGCGTCAGGTCGCGCCTCACGCTCTTGCGGACTTCTACGCCAAGGACGGCGTCAAGGGCGTCGCACTTTCGCCGTCGGGCGAGCGGATCGCCATCATCCGCGAGGTCCATCAAGGCAGCGTCCGGCTCTCGGTTCTGGACGTACTGGACGCCGCCAATCCTTCCGCCCCGCCCAAGCGCGCCCCGCTGGGCGACGTCGACTGCGAGTCCATGGCATGGGCCAGTGACGAACGCCTGCTGGTTCGTATCGCACTCGGCGGCCGGACCAGCACCGAACGGACCTCGGCCCGGTCTCTGGGTTCGATCACCGCCGAGGCCGTGATTTCCCGGCGGATGGTGTCGATCAACCCCGACACCGGCGGCGCCGTGGTCCTGTTCGACAATGAACCGCAGCGAATGCGGACCACCCGCAACCTCGGCTCCGTCGTCGACCTGCTGCACGACGATCCGGAGCATGTGCTGATGATGGCCCAGACTCAGGCCCGGCGGATCAACGCCCTGTACAAGGTCAATGTCATGACCGGTCGGGCCGAAGAGTTCGAGCGCGGCGATTTCGACACCGTCGGCTGGGAGACCCGGAACGGCGTGCCGGTGCTGCGCTATGACATCAACAGCGCCGGAAACACTCTGGAGATCATGGCCCGGGCGCCGGACGAGCGTCAGTGGCGCTTCGTGCGCCGGATGCGAATCGCCGACGTTCTCGACTTCGAATACGTCGCGGCGACCGACCGCGGCGATGTCATTCTGGTGTCAGCCCGACAGGAGGGCGAAGACGTCCAGTCCATCCGCGAGTTCAACCTGCGGACAGGCGTCTATGGCCCGCCGATCGCCTCGCGGCCCCGCTCCGATGTCTCGGGCGGCCTCACCGACGATCGCGGCGTCTATCTGGGCGCCGCCTACTGGAACGACCGCCTCGAGTATGACTTCGCAGCGCCGGAACTGGCTCCGCACCACCGGGCCATGAACCGGTTCTTCGACAACAGCTGCAATGTGCGCCTGATCGATATCGACCGGACCCATAACCGCTTCCTGTCCTATGTCAGCGGGCCGAACGAGCCCGGCGCCTGGTACCTGTATGACCGGGCCGCCCGCAGCTTCGTCAACCTGGCTCCGCGCACCGTGCTGGCGACCGAGCGGCTCGGCCGGACCGAGGCGCTGGATGTGACCACCCGCGACGGCGCCGCCATCCGCGCCTACCTGACCGCCCCGCCCGGCGGCGCGCCCGGCCCCCTGATCGTCCTGCCGCACGGCGGACCCGAACTGCGCGACGTGATGAACTGGGACCGCACGGTCCAGGCCCTGGCGGCCCAGGGCTGGTGGATTCTTCAACCCAATTTCCGCGGCTCCGGCGGCTATGGCGTGGCCTTCGCCAGCGAGGGCTGGGGACGTTGGGGCGACCGGATGCAGGAGGATGTCGAGGACGCCGTGGACCACGCGATCAAGACCCGCGGTCTGGACGCTGGCAAGGTCGGCATCATGGGCAGCAGCTACGGCGGCTATGCGGCGCTGATGGGCGCCGTACGCCGTCCGGACCTGTACAAGGCCGCCATTGCGATCTGCGGGGACAGCGACCTGCCGGAACTGCTGGCCAATGAGAAGCGGGGTGACAATTCGGCGGAGAACATCGCCTACCGCTTCTGGTCGGCCCGGATCGGCGACCCCGAGGAAGACGCCGCGGCCCTGGCCCTCGCTTCGCCCCGCCGACGGGCCTCGGAAATCGTCTGCCCGGTCATGCTGGTGCACGGCGCGGACGACCCCGTAGTTCCGGTCTTCCAGTCCCGCCGCATGAAGGAGGCGCTGGATCGCGCCGGCAAGCCCGTCGACTACATCGAAATCCGCGGCGCCGGACACGCTGACTGGGAAGACGGCGTCGAACTGGATCTGATGACCCAGTATATCGAGCTGTTCCAGCGAGTCTTCGCCTAGGGCCGGGTGCAGACCGGGCAGTCCGGGTCGACGCCGACGGCGATCGTCCGGGCGGTCCCGGCCAGGCCGTCGTAGATCAGCAACCGGCCCGCGAGGGGCGCGCCCGCGCCGGCGATCAGCTTGATCGCCTCGAGCGCGGCCATGGACCCGACCACGCCCGCCAGCGCCCCGATCACGCCGACGCGGGCGCAGGTCTCGGCATCCGGAGGAGCAGCCGGCACGAGGCAGCGGTAGCAGGGCCGGCCGGTGAAGACGCCGACCTGGCCGCTCCACCGGCCCAGGGCGCCCGAGACCAGGGGGATCCGCGCCGCCATGCATGCGGCGTTGACCGCGAACCGGGTGTCGAAATCGTCGGTCCCGTCGATGACGACGTCGCAGCCCTGGATCAGGCGCGCGGCGTTCGCAGCGGTCAGCCGTTCGGCGATCGGTTCGATCCGCACATGGGGGTTGAGCGCGGTCAGGGCCGCGGCGCCGGCATCGACCTTGGGCCGTCCGATGTCGTCGGCGTCGAAGGCGATCTGGCGCTGCAGGTTGGACAGGGCGACCGTGTCGTCGTCGATCAGGCGCAGCGCGCCGACCCCCGCCGCGGCGAGATAGAGGGCCGCCGGAGCCCCCACGCCGCCGAGACCGATCAGGCCAACGCGGGCGGCCTTCAGCCGCTGCTGCCCCGGTCCGCCGACCTCGGCCAGCACCAGATGGCGGGCATAGCGCTCGATTTCATCGTCCGAGAAGGTCACCGCCCCAGTTAGGGCGTGTTCAGCCGGACGTCCACGCCGTCAGGCTGCCTTGCGGATTTCCAGCATGGCTTCAGCCTCATTGGCGGTAATGCGCGAGATACACGGCATGCCGATCCGTTCCAGCAGGGTGGAGGGATCGCCGCACAGGCACATGGGCTCCTCCAGACGGCGTTCAGGAATGGGCATGTCGGACAGAATCCTCACGCCGGTATGGCGCGGATCGGCGATGATCCGGCGCATCAGGCGGTCCAGATCGGCGCGCTCGCCCTCCAGGGCCTGAAGGATATGGCCCTGATGGAACATCAGACAGCCGGACACCCGGTCGCGCCGGTTGTTGCGGTCCGAGACGCCGACAATCTGGGCGATCGACAGGGTCGATGCGCCAGTCGCGCCAACGGCTTCGCTGGCGTAAATTACGCGATGAAGCACGACAGCTCCCTTAAAAGTCGAATTATGGGGTTCAGTCGTGCAAGGTAACCGGTTGCATTGGTCGGAATGTGGCGGGACGGCGCCGTTGTAATTCTGTCGCTTTCGGCTTGCCGCGCCGCATTTTGGTCGCCATCTGGAACGGATGAACGCGAACCCGAACTTTCCGGACTGGCACGGCACCACCATCCTGGCGGTGCGCAAGAACGGCCGAACCGTCATCGCCGGCGACGGCCAGGTCTCGATGGGGCCGACCATCGTCAAGGGCGCCGCGCGCAAGGTGCGGGTGCTGGCGGGCGGCAAGGTGCTGGCGGGCTTCGCCGGGGCGACCGCCGACGCCTTCACCCTGATCGAGCGGCTGGAAGCCAAGCTGGAGCAGTATCCGGACCAGCTGGCCCGCGCCTGCGTCGATCTGGCCAAGGACTGGCGCACCGACCGCTATCTGCGCCGTCTCGAGGCCATGCTTCTGGTGGCGGACAAGAGCGCCATCTTCACCGTCACCGGCGTGGGCGACGTGCTGGAGCCGGAACACGGCGTGGCGGCCGTCGGCTCAGGCGGCAATTTCGCCCTCTCGGCCGCCCGCGCCCTGATCGACCACACCGACATGGACGCCGAGACCATCGCCCGCCGCGCCATGGAGATCGCCGCCGAGATCTGCGTCTACACAAACGGCAATCTGACGGTTGAGACATTGGAGTGATTCATGGTTGTGTTGCCGTGTAGGGCCTCGAGGTTCATCACAACGGGCACAACGGATGCACGACGAACACGGCGGGACCGAAGCGGTTTCGGCACGCGTGAACCATGTGGGCCGAGCGGTGATGGACGCCGCGTTCGCGGTGCATCGAGCGCTGGGACCCGGGCTGCTCGAGTCAGTCTATGAAGTCTGTCTGTCGGAGGAGCTGAGACAGGCGGGCTTGGCTGTCGAGCGACAGGTGGGCATTCCGGTCGCCTACGGCGAAGTGCGACTTGATGTCGGTTATCGGCTTGATCTGGTCGTGAACAAGTCCGTTGTCGTGGAGATCAAATCGATCGACGCTTTGGCGTCGATCCATGCTGCTCAGCTGCTGACCTACCTCCGCTTCTCAGGCCACCGGCTCGGCTATCTGATAAACTTCAACACAGTTCGCCTGAAGGACGGCTCTCGCCGTTTCGTGCTCTGACCCCGTTGTGTTCGTTGTGATCTCGCTGTGTTCGTTGTGATGAACCCTTCGAGCCCCAATATCTCGCCCATGACCGACCTTTCACCCCGCGAAATCGTCTCGGAACTCGACCGCTTCATCGTCGGCCAGGATGACGCCAAACGCGCCGTGGCCGTGGCGCTGAGGAACCGCTGGCGGCGCAAGCGGGTGCCCGATGACCTGCGCGATGAGGTCACGCCCAAGAACATCCTGATGATCGGCCCCACGGGGGTCGGCAAGACCGAGATCGCCCGGCGGCTGGCCAAGCTGGCCGGCTCGCCCTTCCTCAAGGTCGAGGCGACCAAATTCACCGAGGTCGGCTATGTCGGCCGCGACGTCGATTCCATCATGCGCTACCTGGTCGAGGCGGCCCTGGTCATGGTGCGCGACAAGCGCCGGACCGGGGTCAAGGCCAAGGCGGAAGGAGCGGCCGAGGAGCGGATCCTCGACGCCCTCGTCGGTCCGGGCTCCCAGCCGGCCACGCGCGAGAGCTTCCGCAAGAAGCTGCGGGCCGGAGAGATGGACGACAAGGAGATCGAGCTTCAGCTGTCCGACACGGCCTCGCCCATGCACGGGCTGGACATCCCCGGCGGGGGCAATGTCGGGATGATCAATCTGTCGGAAATGCTGGGCAAGCTGGGCGGTAGCCGGACGAAGACCGTCAAGCTTCTGGTCCGCGACGCCCTGACGCCTCTGGTCACCGAGGAAAGCGACAGGCTGCTGGATCAGGAAAGTCTGACCACCGAGGCCCTGATGCTGGCCGAGAACGAGGGCATCGTCTTCCTTGACGAGATCGACAAGGTAGCGGGCCGGTCCGACCGGTCGGGCGGCGACGTCAGCCGCGAGGGCGTCCAGCGCGATCTGCTGCCGCTGATCGAGGGCACGACGGTCTCAACCAAATACGGACCGGTGAAGTCGGACCATGTTCTGTTCATCGCCTCAGGGGCCTTCCATGTGGCCAAGCCCTCGGACCTGTTGCCTGAACTACAGGGCCGGCTGCCGATCCGGGTCGAGCTGAAGGCCCTGACCCGTGACGACTTCGTGCGCATCCTGACGGAGCCCGAGGCGAACCTGATCCGCCAGAACCAGGCCCTGCTGGCCACCGAGAACGTCACCCTGACGTTCACCCCGGATGCGATCGAAGCCCTGGCGGACGCCGCAGTGGCGGCCAACGGCGCGGTCGAGAACATCGGCGCGCGCCGGTTGGTGACGGTGATCGAGCGCGTGCTGGAGGAGACCAGTTTCAAGGCCGCGGATCTGGCCGGCCAGACCGTCGCCTTCGACGGCGACCGGGTGCGGGACCTCGTCGCCGAACTGGCGCGCGACGCCGATTTGAGCCGCTTCATCCTCTAGACGAGCAACCCTGCAGGGGTTTCATTCGTATCTCAGCGACAACCGCCGCCAGGGACTTCCCATGAGATCGATCCGAACCGCCGCCGCCAGCCTGATTATCGCGCTCGGCCTTTGTGCAGCGGCGACCCCCGCCGCGGCCCAGTCGCGCGACGTCGTGCTGGACCAGTTCGACGGGCGCTGGTTCGAGATCGCACGCAGTCCCAACGACGCCCAGAAGGACTGCCGACGGGCCCAGATCGACTTCAATCCCCAGGATCGGCCGAACCGCTATTCCATCACCGTCACCTGCACCCGGCGTGCGGACGGCGTGGTCGAGACCCTGCGGGCCAATGCCCGGGTCACCGATCCGGGGACCAACGCCCGCTTCCGGTTCACCCTGACCGGCCTGCTGGGCGTTGGCGGTCTGGCCGGGCAGAACTACTGGGTCTGGGACCATGCGCCCGACTACAGCTGGGCCATCATGGCCCTGCCAAACAAGTCCGACTGGTGGGTCTGGCATCGCAGCCAGAGCCCCTCAGAGGCCGAGCGAACCCGTCTGCTCGCCCGCGCCCGCGCGCTGGGCTTCAACACGTCCACCGTGGTCCATACCGGACGATAGGCTGCGCCGGCTCTTTCCCCGCGCTCGCCACGGCTTGAAATCGGAACATATGCCGAACATAAGGGTGGGATGGCCGCCGCCCTGCTCCAGATCGACCTTGTCTTCAGCCGGCCGCAGACCACGCTGTCGGTGACGCGCGGCGCGGCGCGGCTGATGGTCGACCTCGGCTACGCCCCCTTGCTGGAGGTCGGGCTGCCCAACGGCCGCCGCGCCGACGTCATGGCCCTGGGGCCGCGCGGGGATATCGTCATCTGCGAGGTCAAATCGGGCGTCGACGACTATCGGGTCGACCGCAAATGGGGCGAGTACGGGCCGTTCTGCGACGCCTTCTATTTCGCCGTTGCGCCCGAGTTTCCACACGACATCCTGCCCGACGAGCCCGGACTGATCGTCGCCGACGGCTTCGGCGGGGCGGTGGTGCGCGATGCCCCGGCCTCTCCTCTCACCCCGGCGCGGCGCAAGGCGCTGCTTGTGGCCTTCGCCCGGCTGGGGGCCATGCGAACCTTGCGCGAGCCGGCGGGCTGAGCCCCTATTCGACCACCGGGCCGCTTTCGCCGGTGGACATGACGGCGGCGGACGAGGCGGCGCAGCCCGTCAGCTCAAGATCGCCCAGCTTGACCATGGCAGTCAGCGGATAGGTCCGGTCGCTCATCCCGT
>JALYPS010000019.1 GCA_030856285.1 Pseudomonadota bacterium | reverse complement strand
GGGCTATCTGCATCGGGTCGAGACCGGCCGTCCCATGGTTCGGATCGCTGCCGACGGCGCCGGCTACGACGCCCGTTTCGCCGCCTCGGCCAAGGCTGACCTGACCACCGAGCTGAAGCGTCTGGGCGAGGCCGGCTACACCCGCGTCTGGGTCAGTCCCGGCGAATTGGCCGACGCCTTGACCGAACAGGGCCTGCTGACCCTTTAGGGTCGGCCTACCGCGCTTCGCGCTACTTGAGGCCAGATCGCCCGCGCTCAAGCAGGCCGCGACCGCGTCGTGGCCGTTAGCGCCCAAAAAAATGCCCACAAACCCTTCCTTAAGCGGCGGCGTGCCATATCGGGATTATGTCGGAGAATACCGCCCCATCAGCCGCCAGAAGGCGCATCAATCAGACCGAGCTGGACGCCATCTGCGCCCGGCACGACCGCCTGTGGCAAGCCAAGCCGGGGGGCGCCCGCGCCGTCCTCGCCTGGCTCGATCTATCGGGCCTCTCGCTCAAGGGCCGCAATCTCGCTGACGCGGATTTCGCCGCCGCCAGCCTGATCGGGACAGACCTGTCGGGCGCCAAGCTGGACAACGCCACCTTCTTCGGCGCCGACATGCAGGACTGCATCCTGGTCGACGCCAGCCTGCGGCGGGCCGACCTGCGCGGCGCCTCCCTGCGCGGCGCCGACCTCTCGGGCGCCGACCTGTTCGAAGCCGACCTGCGCGAGGGAACCATCGCCGCCGCCGACGCCAAACTGGGCTTCAGGATTGTCGAGGCCAAGGTGCGCAACGAGACCGAGGCCCAGGGGGCCTGCCTCGCGGGGGCCAATCTGGAACGCTCCAAACTCACCGGGATCGTGGCCGTGGCGGCGGATTTCTCCGACGCCATGATGAAGGACTGCAAGATGGTCCGGGCCAACCTGAAACAGGCCAGCTTCCGCGGCGCCGACCTGTCCGGCGCGGACCTGTCCGGGGCGGACCTGTCGGGCGCTGATTTGCGCGATGCGGTTCTGGTCGGCGTCAAGATCGCGATGTGGCGGACGGACGGGGCCAATATGGCCGGCGCCCTGACCGATGAGCGCTCCTCCGGCAGCCCGGTCGGCAAGATTCCCGCCGCCGAGATGCTGGCTGAGCACGCCCTGTGGTGCGAGACCGGCGGCGCCGAGGGGCGGCCCTCGGGGTTCGACGGCGTCGATCTGCGCGCGCTGAAATCGATCCGGGGCTACAATCTGACCGCCCTGTCCGCCCGGGGGGCGGTCTTCTACGGCCTCGACATGGAAGGGGTCCAGCTACAGGGCGCCCACCTCGAAGACGCGGATCTGCGCTCCGTCAATCTGAAGGGCGCCGACCTGCGCGGGGCTCGCCTGGCGAGAGCCCGGCTGAACGGCGCTGATCTCCGCGGCGCCAAGCTGGGACCGTTGATGATCGCCGCCGATCGGCTGCTGCCTGCCGACCTGACCGGAGCCTGCCTGCGCGGAACCGACCTGTCGGGCGCCGACCTCAATCGCGCGATCCTGTCGGGCGCGGACCTGAGCCGGGCCGTGATGTTCGGCGCCTGCATGCGCCAGGCCCATCTGACCGATGCGATAACCAATGGGGCGCGTGGCCTCGAGACCCTGGATGCCGTTGTATGACCTTTGTTCGCCGAGCTCTGTCCCAAGGCGATCTGGATATGTTCGTGGCGGCGCATGAGCGTCTGGTCGAGGGCCGTCCGGGCGGTCGCCGGCTGATGCTGAAATTCGTCGATCTCAACGGACTGGACCTGTCGGGACGAAATCTCGCCGAGGCCGACTTCACCGGTTGCGCGCTGGAAAACGCCAGGCTCGTCGGCGCACGGATGAATGGCGCCGTCCTGTTCTGCGCCGACCTCCGGGGATCGGACTTCTCCGGCGCCCAACTCGTACGCGCGGACCTGAGGGGCACCTGCCTGCGCGGGGCCAACCTGATGAACGCCGACCTCACCCGCGCCGACTTCCGCGAGGGCGTCCTCGCCGTGCCGCATGCGACCATGGGGCTGGCCGCGGTCAAGCATCAGACCTTCCAGGGCATCGCCGATGGCGCGACCTTTGCCGGCGCCACGCTCGACGGAACCCATTTCGACGGGATCAAGGCCTTCAAGGCGGACTTCACCGATTGTTCGATGCGCGGCGCCATGCTGACCAACGCCAATCTGAAAGAAGCCAACCTGACCGGCGCCATGCTCGAGAACGCCTCGGTGGACGGCTGCAATCTGGAGGGCGCGCGCCTGACGGGGGCCATCCTGACCGGCGTGGCTTTCGAACGGGCGACCATGACCCGCACCGACATGACCGGCGTGCTCCGCAGTCCAAGCGTCGACGCCCAGTCTCGCGCCGCAGGGCTGGCGGAGCGTGCGCTGGACGCCAACGCCTGGGCCGAGAGCGGGGGCGTGTTCGGCGAGCCTGCGGTGTTCGACGGAGAAGATTTGCGCCCGCTGGGAGACCGTCTGAAAGGCCTGAGGTTGCCCGGCGTCAGCGCCAGGCACGCCTGTCTGGCCGGCATGGACCTGAGGGGCGTCGGCCTTCAGGGCGCCGGTCTGGAAGGATCGGATCTGCGTGGCTGCGACCTGCGCGGAGCGGACCTCAGAGGCGCGCGCCTGAACGGTGTCCTGCTGAACAAGGCAGACCTGCGCGGCGCCAACCTGGGCGCGCTGGCGCTCGGTCAGGGGCGCACGATGCCGGTCATGCTGATCGAGGCCAATCTGCGCTTCGCCCGACTGGAGGGCGCCGATCTCGAAGGCGCCCGGCTGGACGGCGCCGACGTTTCGGGAGCCCGGATTGACGCGGCCTCGCTTACCGATGACCAGCGCATGGCGATCCAGGCGCAGGCTGCGTTCGCCGCCTGAACCCCGACAAGGAAAAGGGGCGACGCGAACGCCGCCCCTCCGGTTAGTCGCCTGTGCTCGCCTCGCGAGGCTCGCTGCTTGAGGCGGGTTTGTGTGGGCTCAGGCCGCCCTGGACTTCTTGCCCTCGATCAGCCGCTGGCCAGAGTTGATCTCGATCTGGCGCGGCTTAAGGGCCTCGGGCAGCTCGCGGGCCAGTTCGACCGACAGCAGGCCGTCGGCCAGGTCGGCGCTCTTGACCACGACATAGTCGGCCAGCTGGAACCGGCGCTCGAAGTCGCGCTCGGCCAGACCCCGATGCAGATAGGTCCGTTCGGCGCCGGCGTCGTCATTGGCCGTCTTGCGGCCGGTGACGGTGAGGAGGTTCTCCTTGACCTCCAGGGTCAGCTCGTCGGGCCTGAAGCCGGCGACGGCGATCTCGATCCGGTAGGCGTTCTCGCCCGTGGTTTCGATATTGTAGGGCGGCCAGCCGTTTTCCTGACGGGTCGCGGCGGCGCTTTCCAGCAGACCGGCCAGTCGGTCGAAACCGACGGCGGAACGGTACAGCGGGGTGAAATCATAGGTACGCATAGGTCATCCTCCTGGGGAACAGCAAGGTTGAACCGGTCCCGCGGTTTGAAGCCCGGACCGGCGGTGGGAGTTCAGCCCGGTCGGCCCGATGATCGGCTCCGTCCGGTCTGGAGGCCCCGGAATCGGCGGCCTCGAAGCCGATGTGGGAACTGCTGTGAAACCGTCAAGGGGCGCGCCTCCCGCGCCAATCTGTCGCCTGTCGTTCGTCATGGCTTGCCCCCCGCCCCAGACGCCTTAGGGTTTGCGGGAAACTCATTCAGGAGACCACCGATGCGCCTGCTCGCCCTTGTCATGACAACCGCGCTGGCCTTGCCGGCCCTGGCCGCCGCCCAGACCCTGCCCGTCATGCCGACGCTGGATGAATCCCCGGCCCAGCGCTCGGTCCGCCGCGCCGCCATGACGCCGCCGGTGTTGCAGGAGGACACAGCGCTCCAGGCCGCCATCGGCTCCGACGCCCGGCCCGCCGCCGACGTGGCGCGCGACGTCCATCGCCATCCGTTCGAGACCCTGACCTTCTGGGGCCTGACCCCCGGGTCGACGATCGTGGAGATCGAGCCGGGCCGCGGCGGCTGGTGGAGCGCCATCCTGCAGCCCTACGCCCAGGCCACCGGCGGGACCTATGTCGCGGTCAGTCGCCCGCTCGAGAGCATGGGCGTCGAGGACGGGACCGCCGACATGATCGTGGTCGCCCGCGCCTTCCACAACTGGCATCGCTCGAATCCGTCGCGGACCGGCCCCTATCTGGAGGCTTTCTTCAAGGCGCTGAAGCCCGGCGGCGTGCTGGCGGTCGAACAGCACCGCAGCGTCGACGGCCTGAATCCCGATGTCACCGCCCCGACCGGCTACATGCCGGAAAGCCATATCATCCGCGCCGCCCAGGCCGCCGGCTTTGTGCTCGACGCTCGCAGCGAGCTGAACGCCAATCCCAAGGATGACCACGACCACCCCTACGGCGTCTGGACCCTGCCGCCGGTCCGCACCAGCGCCCCGCGCGCGAACAACGCCACCGACCGGCCCACGCCCCTGACCGAGGCCGAGCGCGCCGAGTATGACGCGATCGGTGAAAGCGACCGCATGACCCTGCGATTCCGCAAGCCGGGATGATGTCCGCCCATGCCCGGAACCGTTTTGACCGGACTTGGGAACAGGGTTAAGCCCAGCGCTCGGGGGGCTGATCTGAAACGTGCAGCATCGGCCTCCAGGGGAACTGGATGAGCAATTCGAGACAAGGATGGCGACTGACGTTGTCGCGCCGGGGCGTATTGTCCGGCGCGGCGGCCGTGACGCTGACGGGTCTCGCCGCCTGCGGGCGCAAGGAAAAGACCGCGGAACCGCCCCCCACGCCGGATGGTCCGCCACAGGGTTCGCTGGAGTGGGACGTCGCCGGTCCCTGGCGCGCCCAGGACAAGATCCGCGACGCCGCCCGGCATCCGAGGGAGACGCTGCGCTTCCTTGGCCTCCAGCCGCGTATGACGGTGGTCGAATTCTGGCCCGGCAGCGGCTGGTGGACGGAAATTCTCGCTCCCTACCTCGCGGAGGGCGCGGGCAAATACGTCGCCGCCGGTTTCCAGACCGGTCCGGGCGCGGATCCGTCGCAGGTGGCGCTGATGGCGGCCTTCCAGCAGCGGTTCACCAAGGACCGCCGCCTGTACGGGGAGATCGAGCTCGCCGCCTTCGGACCGACCTCGGGACCGGTGACCGTGGCGGGCACAGCCGACATGGTGTTGTTCATGCGCAACATCCATGCGTGGATGGCGGCCGGAATCGCCGAAAAAGCCTTCGCCGACGCCTATGCCGCGCTTCGCCCGGGCGGGGTGCTCGGCATCGAACAGCATCGTCTCGGCCCGGAAGAGGATCAGGACCCCGCCGCGGCGAACGGCTACGTCCAGGAGGCGTTTGTGAAACAGCTGGCGGCGGAAGCGGGTTTCGCCTTTGTCGCCGCCTCGGAAATCAACGCGAATGAAAGGGATACCAAGGATCATCCGTTCGGCGTCGAAACCCTGCCGCCCATGGGGCTGACGGCGCCGCGCGGTTCGCCGCCGAATCCGAACTTCGATCGGTCGAAATACGACGAGATCGGCGAGAGTGACCGCATGACCTTGAGATTCAGGAAGCCAGAGTGAACCGAGCCGCCGCCTATGCCGCCAATGCGCCTCTGATGGGGGTCCCGGGCGCCTCCGCGCCTCCGGGCGGGGTTGGCGAATGGTTCCGCGGCGCCGGCGGCCTTCGCCTGCGCGCCGCCTTCTGGATCCCGTCCACACTGGTGGCGAAAAAGCCGCGCGGCACCGTGATCGTCAGTCCGGGCCGCACCGAGCCGATCGAGAAATACTATGAGGTCATCGGCAATTTCCTCGCCCGGGGCTGGTGCGTCCTGGCCCACGACTGGCGCGGTCAGGGCCTGTCGGCCCGCCTGCTGCCGGACCGACTGAAGGGCCATGCCCGGGCGGTCGAGGAATTTCTCGACGACTACGCCCGCCTGCTGGATGCCTATGAGTCCCGTGCGCCCAAGCCGTGGGTCATGGTCGGCCACTCCATGGGCGGAACGCTGAACCTTATGACGCTGCACGGCGGCGAGAGCCGGTTCGCCGGCGCCATCCTGACCAGCCCCATGCTGCGCATCCGCACCGGCAAGCGGTCGATGTGGTCGGTCAAGCTGGCGGTGCGCTGGAATCTGCGTCACGGCAAGGCCGGGGACTATGTGCTCGACGACGCCGACGACCCGTTCGACCACACCTTCGAGAAGGACGCCCTGACCTCGGACGAGAGCCGCTACGAACAGTGGCGGCAGCAGCTGTACGCCTGCCCGCACCTGGCGGTCGGCGGTCCGACCTGGGGCTGGCTGGCCTTCGCGCTCGACGCGGGCGAACGCTCGCTGAAACCCAAGGCCCTGAAGGCTGTGCGTATCCCTGTCGCCGTGGTTCAGGCGGCCGAGGACGACCGCGTCTGGAAACAGACCAACAAATGGGCCGCCAAACGGCTCGGACGCGGCCGCTATGTCGAGATTCCCGGTTCAAAGCACGAGATCATCATGGAGGCCGACGACATGCGCGGGGTCTTCCTCGATGAGTTCGACGCCATGGGCGCCTACATCTCGCCGGTCGAGGACCTGTCCCCGATGCCGACTCCCGCAGCGCCCGAGCCCCTCAGCGAGTCCGAGCCCACCGAAGCGGCCTGATCAGATCGCGGCCCGTCTCAGCGTCACCAGCGCCTGTTCCCGGATCGCGACATCCCCGACGGCCAGAATCTGGCCGTTTCCGTCCGGCGTCTCGCCGCGCCAGTTGGTGACCTCGCCGCCCGCCGCCTCGATGACCGGGACCAGGGCCGACCAGTCCCAGACCTTCAGCGCGCTCTCGGCCACCAGGTCGATCCGGCCCGCGGCCAGCATGGCGTAGGCATAGGCGTCACAGCCCAGCCGGGCCAGGCGGGCGGCGGCCCGCACCTGGGTCCAGGCCCCCAGCTCGCCGCCGGTGAACAGATCGGGATCGGTGGTGGCGATGACGGCGTCGGTCAGGCGGGGGCAAGGCCGAACGGCCAGCGGCGTCTCCTTCCCGCCCTTGAGCAGGCGGGCGCCGGACGGGCCGCCGAGGAAGATTTCATCCAGATACGGCTGGCCGATGACGCCGACGGCCAGACGGCCTTCGCTGCGCAGGGCGATCAGATTGGTCCACAGCGGCAGGCCGGCGATGAAGGCGCGGGTGCCGTCGATGGGGTCGAGGATCCAGACGTGGTCGGCGTCCGGCCGGTCCTCGCCATATTCCTCGCCGATGACGCCGTGGTCGGGATAGCGAGCCGCGATCAGGCTGCGGATCGCGGCCTCGGCCTCGCGGTCGGCCTGGGTGACCGGATCGAAGGCGCCGGGGCCGCCCTTGTCCGTCTCCTCATACGCGCCGCGGAAATACGGCAGGGAGACGCGGGCGGCCTCGCGGGCCAGGTCGACGGCGAACAGTTCGTACTCGGTCATGGGAGGCAAGCCAGTGGTTAGTGGCTAGTGACTAGTGGCTAGGCTCGCGCAGGGCCAGCCCCGGCTTCGTACCGCCCGGGCCGCCACGCCAATCACTAACCACTAGCCACTAATCACTCGCCACTTCTTCAGGCCGCGTCGCCCTCGGCGTGAAGCGACTTCGCCAGGTCAAGCAGCCGCCGGCGCGGACGTTCGCCCAGTTGATAATAGGCCTGGATCAGGTCGAGGGTTTCTTTGCGGGAAAACATCTCGCCGCCCTGGTTGGCCGCCTCCCTGCGTTCGATGGCTTCTTCCAGACCGTCGTAGAAATAGCTGACGGGCGATTCCAGCGCCTCGGACAGCTGCCACAAACGGGCGGCCGAGATGCGATTGGCGCCGCACTCGTATTTCTGGATCTGCTGAAAGCGAATGCCGACCTGGGTGGCCAGCTGTTGTTGCGTCAGGCCCAGCAGACGCCGACGACGGCGCAGACGGCGGCCCAGGTGAAGGTCAATATCGGTGGCCATGGCCCCATTTCCCCTTGTTGGCGGGCTGTCCCGAAGCGGGACGGCTCGCCCTTCAGGTGGCAAGCACCATGCCGCGCTCCCGTGACGGGGGATTGTCAATGAGCAGTGTTTTGCGACCGGATGCGCAACCGTTGCCGCAACTGTGCATTACCGCGACAGAGCGATCGCGCTTGGGAATGTCAGGAGAGACACTATGGGCATGGGAATCATCGGCTGGATCATCATCGGCATTGTCGCCGGCTGGCTGGCTGAAAAGGTTATGGGCCGGAGCCACGGCCTCGTGACGAATCTGATCGTCGGCGTTATCGGCGCCGTGCTTGGCGGCTGGATCGCCGGCCAGTTCCTCGGCATGGATGTCGGTGGGTTCAACTTCATGACGCTGCTGGTCGCCTTCGTCGGCGCCTGCCTGCTGCTGTTCCTTCTGGGACTGGTCAAGCGTCGCGGCTAAACGCTTCGCTGTCTGAAACGACGAAGGGCGGCTCCTCGCGG
>JALYPS010000057.1 GCA_030856285.1 Pseudomonadota bacterium | reverse complement strand
GGCCCTGCGCGTGATGGAGACCGGCATGAACGGCTTCAAAGAGATCGACATCGACGGCGTGGTAGACGTATATGACGAGGACTCGGCCCGCGCTGCCGTGGTGCGGGCGCTGGGCATGACGACGCCGGACCGGATCCTCGTCATCGCCCAGGCCTTCCGCCACGGCCTGTCGGTCGAGGAGGTCAACGCCGCCTGCTCCTACGAGCCGTGGTTCCTGCGCCAGATCGCTGACATCGTGCGCACCGAGGGCCACATCCGGGTCACGGGCCTGCCGACCGAGGCCACCGACTTCCGCAAGCTGAAATCAAAGGGCTTCTCCGACGCCCGTCTCGCCCAGCTGACCGGAACGACGGAGAAGGATGTGCGCGCCGCGCGCCGCGGCCTGAACGTCCGCCCCGTCTTCAAGCGGATCGACACCTGCGCCGCCGAGTTCGCCTCGGCCACCGCCTATATGTATTCGACCTATGAGACCGGCGCCCTGGGCCAGGTTCCGCAGTGCGAGTCCAATCCGACGGACAGAAAGAAGGCGATCATCCTGGGTGGCGGACCCAACCGCATCGGGCAAGGGATCGAGTTCGATTACTGCTGCTGTCACGCGGCCTTCGCCTTCGCCGACATCGGCGTCGAGTCGATCATGGTCAACTGCAACCCCGAGACCGTCTCGACCGACTACGACACCTCCGACCGCCTGTATTTCGAGCCCCTGACGGCCGAGGACGTCCTTGAACTGATCGATGTCGAACGCTCCACCGGCGAGTTGATCGGCGTGGTCGTGCAGTTCGGCGGCCAGACCCCGTTGAAACTGGCCCATGCGCTGCACGAGGACGGGGTGCCGATCCTGGGCACGTCGCTGGACTCCATCGACCTGGCCGAGGACCGCGAGCGGTTCCAGGTCATGCTGCACGACATCGGCCTGATGCAGCCGCCCAACGGCCTGGCCCGCAGCGCCGAGGAAGCCGCGCAGAAGGCGGAGGAGGTCGGCTATCCGGTCGTGCTGCGCCCCTCATACGTGCTGGGCGGGCGTGGCATGGTCATCGTCCACGACCGCGAGCAGCTGGACCGCTATGTCGGCGAAGCGATGCGGGTGTCGGGCGACGATCCGGTGCTGATCGACCACTATCTGAACCGCGCCACCGAGGTGGATGTCGACGCCCTGTGCGACGACGAGACGGTCTTCGTCGCGGGCGTGCTGGAGCATATCGAGGAAGCCGGCGTCCATTCGGGCGACAGCGCCTGTTCCATGCCGCCCTTCTCGCTGTCGGCGGAGATTGTCGCCGAGCTGAAGCGTCAGACCGAGGCCATGGCGCGGGCCCTGAAGGTGCGTGGTCTGATGAATGTCCAGTTCGCCATCGAGGAGCCGCACAGCGAGAACCCGCGCATCTTCGTGCTGGAGGTGAACCCGCGCGCCAGCCGCACGGCGCCCTTCGTGGCCAAGACCATCGGCCAGCCGATCGCCGCCATCGCCGCCAAGGTCATGGCCGGCACGCCCCTGAAATCCTTCGGCCTGAAGGACAAGCCGTACGACCATATCGCGGTCAAGGAAGCCGTCTTCCCGTTCGCCCGCTTCGCCGGGGTCGACACCATCCTTGGCCCGGAGATGCGCTCGACCGGCGAGGTCATGGGACTGGACTGGAAGCGCGAGGGCGAGGCCGACATGGCGCCTGCGTTCGCTCGCGCCTTCGCCAAGAGCCAGATCGGAGGCGGCACCACCCTGCCGGTCAAGGGCTGCGCCTTCGTCAGCGTCAAGGACGGCGACAAGCCCTTCATCGTCGAGGCGGTGAAGACCCTGATCGCCGAGGGTTTCTCCATCCTCGCCACCGGCGGCACCCACACCTACCTGACGGAGCAAGGTCTCAAGATCGGCCACGTCAAGAAGGTGCTGGAGGGTCGGCCGAACATCGTCGACGCGATGAAAAACGGCGAGGTCCAGCTGGTCTTCAACACCACCGAGGGCAAGCAGGCCCTGCTGGACAGCTTCTCCTTACGCCGCACCGCCCTGATGATGAAGATGCCCTATTACACGACGACGGCGGGAGCTCTGGCGGCGGCCCAGGCCATCGGCGCGATCAAGGCCG
>JALYPS010000448.1 GCA_030856285.1 Pseudomonadota bacterium | reverse complement strand
CGGGGTCAAGGAGGCCCAGACCCTGTCCGTCGCTCCCGCGGTGGAACGGGTGCGCAAGGCCTCGGGCCTGCCGGTCGCCGTGGGCTTCGGCGTCAAGACCCCGGAACGCGCCGCCGAGATCGCCCGCGTGGCCGATGCGGTGGTGGCCGGCTCGGTTCTGGTGGACGAGGTGGCGGCGGCGCTGGAGGCGAACGAACCGGCCGTCCCGCGCGTTCTGGCGAAGGTGAAGGCCCTCGCGGACGCGGTCCGGGGTGCACGGGTCGCGGAAACGGTCTAAAGCGCGCCCATGGCCGAGAAGAACCCTCCCAAACCCCAGGAAAAACGCGGCGGTTGGCTGAGCCGTTTCGCGCCCGGCGTTCGCAAGATCGTCAACCGACGCGACACGCCCGACAATCTGTGGGTCAAGGACCCCGATTCCGGCGAGATGCTCTACCGCCCGGATCTGGAGGCCAGCCTGTGGGTCACGCCCTCGGGCCGGCATATGCGGATCGACGCCCCCACCCGTCTGCGCGCCACTTTCGACGACGGCGACTATGAGTCCATCGACACGCCCGACGTGCCCGAGGACCCGCTGAAATTCTCGGACGGCAAGCCCTACAAGGATCGTCTGATCGCGGCGCGCAAGGCTGCGGGCCGCAAGGACACCATGGCCATCGGTTTCGGCTCGCTGGACGGGACAGAGGCTGTGGTCATCGTCCAGGACTTCACCTTCATGGGCGGGTCGCTGGGCATGGCGGCGGGCGAGGCCTTCATCGCGGCGGCCCGCGCGGCCATCGAGCGCGGCGTGCCGCTGGTCTGTTTCACCGCCGCCGGCGGGGCGCGGATGCAGGAAGGCGCCCTCAGCCTGATGCAGATGGCCCGCACCACCTTGGCCATCCAGGAGCTGAAAGCGGCGCAACTGCCCTTCGTCGTGGTGCTGACCGATCCGACCACGGGCGGGGTCACCGCCAGCTACGCCATGCTCGGCGACGTGCATCTGGCTGAGCCCGGGGCCCTGATCGGCTTCGCGGGGCCGCGCGTGATCGAGGCGACCATCCGCGAGAAACTTCCCCCCGGCTTCCAGCGCGCCGAATACCTGCAGGAAAAGGGCATGGTCGACCGCGTCGTCGCCCGCGCCGACCTGCCGGTCGTTCTGGGGCAGGTCCTGTCGATGCTGATGGGCGGGAAGCGCCGGGCGGCCTAGGCCTGATGGACCCGATCTCCGAACGCCTGCGCGCGCGGCATCCGCAGCGTATCGACCTGTCGCTGGAGCGGATGCGGATCCTGTGCACCGCCCTGGGCGATCCGCAGACCCGGCTGCCGCCCGTCGTTCATGTGGCGGGCACAAACGGCAAGGGCTCGACCGTCGCCTTCATCCGCGCCATAGCCGAGGCGGCAGGCCTGACCGTCCACGCCTATACCTCGCCCCATCTGGTCCGGTTCAACGAGCGGATCCGTCTGGCCGGAAAGCTGATTGAGGATGAGGCGCTGAACGCCATCCTCGACCGGATCGAGGCGGCAGGCGGCGAGGCGACAGTTTTCGAAAGCGCCACCGCAGCCGCCTTTTTGGCAATGAGCGAGACGCCCGCCGACCTGGCGATCGTCGAGGTCGGCCTCGGCGGGGTTCTCGACGCCACCAATGTCATCGAACGGCCGCTGCTCAGCGTCATCACCCCGGTCGATCTCGATCACGCCGAATTCCTCGGTGACAGCCTGCACGGCGTGGCGGTGGAGAAGGCGGGCATTCTGAAGGCCGGCGCGCGTGGACTGATCGCCCGCCAGTCCGAGACGGCGATGGCGGCCATTGAGGCGGCGGCCCGCGCCGTGCACGCGCCCCTGACCGTCATGGGGGTCGATTTTGACGCCTGGGCCGACCGCGGCGGCCTGTCCTTTCAGGACCAGGAGCGGTTCCTCGACCTGCCGGCCCCGGCGCTGACCGGCCCGCACCAGATCGACAACGCCGGCCTGGCGGTCGCGGTGGCGCTCGAGCTCGACCTGTCCGAGGCGGCTATCGCCGAAGGG
>JALYPS010000446.1 GCA_030856285.1 Pseudomonadota bacterium | reverse complement strand
GCCTCGGCGGCGCGGAAATCGCGCGGATGGAATGGTACCGCGAAGGCCGTGTGCCGCTGCACACCCTGCGCGCCGACATCGACTACGGCTTCATCCAGGCCAAGACGACCTACGGCATCATCGGTGTCAAAGTCTGGGTCTTCAAGGGTGAGGTGCTCGAGCACGATCCGATGGCCCAGGACAAGCGCTGGGCTGCCGAGGCTGCTGGTCCGTCGTCCAACGAAGGCCGTGAACGCGGCGGTCCCCGCGGTGATCGCGGTCCGCGCCGCGACCGGGCACGTGAGAGCTAAGTCATGCTGCAACCGAAGAAAACCAAGTACCGCAAGGCCTTCAAGGGCCGCATCCACGGCGCCGCCAAAGGCGGCTTCTCGCTGAACTTCGGGTCCTATGGCCTGAAGACGGTGGAGCCGGAACGCATCACTGCGCGTCAGATCGAGGCGGCCCGCCGCGCGATCACCCGCCAGATGAAGCGTCAGGGCCGCGTCTGGATCCGCGTGTTCCCCGACCTGCCCGTTACGGGCAAGCCGGCCGAAGTCCGCATGGGCAAGGGCAAGGGCGCCGTGGATCACTGGGCGGCGCGCTGCCACCCGGGCCGGATCCTGTTTGAAATCGACGGCGTGCCGGACGACATCGCCCGCGAGGCCCTGCGTCTCGGCGCCGCCAAGCTGCCGGTCCGTACGAAGGTGGTCACCCGCCTCGACGCCGGCGTCTCGCATGTGGAGCACGTGGGCGTATGACCAAGATCGCCGACCTCCGGGCCCAGACGCCCGACCAACTGTCCGACGAGCTGCTGAAGCTCAAGAAGGAACAGTTCAACCTGCGCTTCCAGGCCGCCACCGGCCAAATGGAAAAGACCCATCGGGTCTCGGAAGTGCGCAAGGACATCGCCCGTATTTCCACGCTCCTGCGTGCGAACCGCGCGGCGGCTTAAGGAAACGAAGATGCCCAAACGAGTTCTCGAAGGCGTGGTCGTCTCCGACAAGGGCGACAAGACTGTCGTCGTCGTCGTCCAACGCACGCTGCTGCACCCGGTCCTGAAAAAGATCGTGCGCCTGTCCAAGAAGTACCACGCTCACGACGAAGCCAACGCCCTCAAGGTGGGCGATCAGGCCCGCATCATCGAGTGCGCCCCCAAGTCCAAGCTGAAGCGCTGGGAAGTCCTGTCGGACTCCTCGGCCTCGGCCTCGTAATCAGAAAGATCTGATCAAATGATCCAGATGCAAACTAACCTGGAGGTAGCCGATAATTCGGGTGCTCGCCGGGTCATGTGCATCAAGGTGTTGGGCGGCTCCAAGCGCCGCTACGCCTCGGTGGGCGACACCATTGTCGCTTCGGTGAAGGAAGCCATTCCTCGCGGCCGCGTGAAGAAGGGCGACGTCGTGCGCGCCATCGTCGTGCGCACCGCCAAGGACATCATGCGCAAGGACGGCTCTGTCATTCGCTTCGACAAGTCGGCCGCCGTCATCGTCAACAAGCAGAACGAGCCGGTCGGCACGCGGATCTTCGGCCCGGTTCCCCGCGAACTGCGCGCCAAGAACCACATGAAGATCATCTCTCTGGCTCCGGAGGTCCTGTAGTCATGGCCGCCAAGATCAAAACCGGCGACAACGTCGTGGTGCTCACGGGCAAGGACAAGGGCCGCACCGGCAAGGTGACCAAGGTCCTTCCGACCGCGAACCGCGTCATGGTGCAGGGGATCAACATGGTCCAGCGCCACACCCGCCCGACCCAGGCCGACCCCCAGGGCGGCATCAAGAACAAGGAAGCGTCGCTTCACCTGTCGAACGTCGCGATCGCCGACGCCAACGGCAAGGCGGCCCGCGTCGGCTTCCGCATGGAAGGCGACAAGAAGGTTCGCTTCGCCAAGACGACGGGAGACGTCATCTAATGGCCGAGACCAAATACACCCCGCGCCTCAAGGGCGAGTACAACGACCGCATCAAGGGCGTGCTGACCGAGAAGTTCGGCTACACCAACCCGATGCAGATGCCCAAGCTGGACAAGATCGTCCTCAACATGGGCATCGGTGAAGCCGTGGCTGACTCCAAGAAGGCGACTGCCGCCCTCAAGGATCTGGCCGCCATCGCCGGTCAGAAGCCCGTCGCCACCAAGGCCCGTAACTCCATCGCCGGCTTCAAGCTGCGCGAGGGCATGGTCATCGGCGGCAAGGTCACGCTGCGCGGCGACCAGATGTACGAGTTCCTCGACCGCCTGATCACGATCGCGCTGCCGCGCGTGAAGGATTTCCGCGGCCTGAAGCCGACCTCGTTCGACGGTCGCGGCAACTACGCCATGGGCCTCAAGGAACACATCGTGTTCCCCGAGATCAACTACGACCAGATCGACCAGATGTGGGGCATGGACATCATCGTCTGCACCACGGCCAAGACCGATGACGAGGCGCGCGCGCTTCTCACCGAGTTCAAGTTCCCGTTCGTGACGAACTGAGCGGGAAGGGAAAGAAACCATGGCTAAGAAAAGCGCCGTAAACCGCAACGAGATGGTCAAGGCCCTCGTCGCGAAATACGCCGACAAGCGGGCCGCCCTGAAGGCGACCGCCAACAACGAATCCCTGCCTCTCGAGGAGCGTTTCGAAGCGCGCCTCAAGCTGGCCAAGCTGCCGCGCAACTCGGCTGCCAACCGGATTCGCAACCGCTGCGAAGTGACGGGCCGTCCGCGGGCCTTCTATCGCAAGCTCAAGATGAGCCGGATCGCCCTGCGCGAACTCGGCAACCTGGGTCAGATCCCGGGTCTGACCAAGTCCAGCTGGTAAGGGGAGCGACAGATATGATGATCAACGATCCCCTGAGCGACATGATCGCTCGCATCCGGAACGCGCACATGCGCAAGCGTTCCAAGGTGCTCACCCCGGCTTCCCGTCTGCGTCAGCGCGTCCTCGACGTGCTGCAGGACGAAGGCTACATCCGCGGCTACGCGCTGGTTCAGAACCCCGGCGAGTTCCCGCAGTTCGAGATCGAGCTGAAATACTTCGACGGCCAGCCGGTCATCGCCGAGATCGCCCGCGTGTCCAAGCCGGGCCGCCGCGTCTACTCCGCGATCTCCGACCTGAAGCCGATCAAGAACGGCCTCGGCATCTCGATCCTCTCCACGTCCAAGGGCGTCATGTCGGACACCGCGGCTCGCGAAGCCAAGGTGGGCGGCGAAGTCCTCTGCAGGGTCTACTAAGATGTCCCGTATCGGAAAACGCACCATTGAAGTGCCGAAGGGCGTGACCGTCACGCTCGACGGCCAGACGGTCTCGGTGAAGGGTCCCAAGGGCGAACGCTCCTGGACCGTCGCCGACGAGATCGAGATCAGCCAGGGCGACGACGGCCTGAACCTGACCATGCGCGAAGACAACCAGCGTTCGCGGGCCATGTGGGGCCTGTCGCGCACCCTGGTCGACAACATGGTCGTCGGCGTCACCACGGGCTTTGAAAAGAGCCTGGACCTGGTCGGCGTGGGCTATCGCGCCGCGATGAAGGGCAACGCCCTGTCGCTGCAACTCGGCTTCTCGCACGACGTCGACATCCAGCCGCCTGCCGGCGTCACCTTCGCGGTGCCCAAGCAGACGGAAATCAAGATCTCCGGCGCCGACAAGCAGGCCGTGGGTCAGATCGCCGCCGTCATCCGCAAGCTGCGTCCGCCGGAGCCCTACAAGGGCAAGGGCGTCCGCTACACGGGCGAAAAGGTCCGGCGCAAGGAAGGCAAGAAGAAGTAGGTCATGGCTCTCTCTCTTCGACAACAAGCCCAGCGCCGCACCGAGCGCACTCGCCGCCGCCTGAAGGCTGTCGCCAACGGACGCCTGCGTCTGTCGGTGCACCGTTCGGACAAGAACATCTCGGCCCAGATCATCGACGACCTGAACGGCGTCACGATCGCCGCCGCTTCCTCGCTGGAAGGCGAGAAGGGCAAGAAGGCCAAGGGTTCCGACGTGGCGGCCGCCGCCCTGATCGGCAAACTGATCGCCGAGCGCGCCATCGAGAAGGGCGTCAAGGACGTCGTCTTCGATCGCGGCGGTTACATCTATCACGGACGGGTGAAGGCGCTGGCTGATGCCGCGCGTGAAGCCGGCCTGAATTTCTAAGGGACGCGACAGATGGCGCAAACACCCCAACGCGGCGGCGGCGGCAACGATCGCAATCGTCGTGACAACCGCAACGCTCCCCAGGCCGACGGTCCGGATTCGGACATCGTCGAAAAGCTGGTGCACATCAACCGCGTCGCCGCCACCGTCAAAGGCGGCCGCCGGTTCTCGTTCGCGGCCCTGATGGTCGTCGGCGACGGCAAGGGCCGCGTCGGCTTCGGTCACGGCAAGGCGCGCGAAGTGCCGGAAGCCATCCGCAAGGCGACCGAAGAAGCCAAGAAGACGATGATCCGCGTTCCGCTGCGCGAGAACCGCACCCTGCACCACGACGGCAACGGCCGTTGGGGCGCCGGCAAGATCATGATGCGCGCCGCTCCTCCCGGAACGGGCGTCATCGCGGGCGGTCCGATGCGCGCCGTGCTCGAAACCCTCGGCGTCCAGGACGTCGTCGGCAAGTCGACCGGTTCGTCGAACCCCTACAACATGATCCGCGCCACGTTCGAGGCCCTCAAGGTCCAGTCGTCGCCCCGTCAGGTCGCGTCCAAGCGCGGCAAGAAGGTCGCCGATCTCATGGGCCGTCGCAACGACGGCGCCTCGGCTCCGGAAGCGGCGCCTGAAGCCCAGGAAGCCTGACCATGGCCAAGACTGAATCCAGAGCCACCGTCACCGTCCGCCAGACGGGCAGCCCGATCCGCCGCAAGTCGGACCAGCGCGCCACCCTGTCGGGCCTGGGTCTCAACCGCATGGGCCGCGAGTCCACGCTGGAAGACACGCCCTCGGTTCGCGGCATGATCGCCAAGGTCGCCCACCTGACCGAGATCGTCGAAAAGTAAGCCGTTTCGCCCTCTCCCTGACCCGGGGGAGGGCGTCTCGCGTCTTGCGATGCTGAAGAGGGCCGCATAGAAGCGGCCCCTTATTATTTCAAAGCCGAGTCCGGTCCCAGACCGGGCGCTAGCACCCGAAAGGATCAGGCACATGAAACTGAACGAAATTCGCGACAACGAAGGCGCCCACAAGAAGCGCATGCGCGTCGGCCGCGGCCCGGGTTCGGGCAAGGGCAAGACCGCCGGTCGCGGCGTCAAGGGTCAGAAGTCGCGTTCGGGCGTCGCCATCGGCGGCTTCGAAGGCGGCCAGATGCCGCTGTACATGCGGATGCCCAAGCGCGGCTTCAACAATCCGCTGGCTCTGAAGCTGGCTGAAGTGAACCTGTGGCGTCTGCAGGACGCCATCGACGCCAAGAAGCTGGACATCAAGGGCGAGATCAAGGGCGACGCCCTGGTCGCGGCCGGCGTGATCCGTCGCGTCAAGGACGGCGTCCGCATCCTGGGCACCGGCGAGATCAAGTCCAAGCTGAACCTGGTCGTCTGGTCGGCCTCGGCCGGCGCCGTCAAGGCGATCGAAGCCGCGGGCGGCACCGTCGTTCAGGAGCGGATCGCTGCTGAAGCCAAGGCCGCCGCGCGCATCGAGAAGCGCAACGCCGCCAAGGGCAAGGCGCCGCCGGCCAAGGCGCCGCGCGGCGACGCCAACAAGATCTCGGCCCGCACCACGCGGACTGCCGCGAAGAAATAAGCTTGAAGGGCGCCCTCGCTAAGCGGGCGCCCTTCGCCTATCTGGACGCTGGCGCCGGATTCAGGTCCGATGCGCCGCGTTCTGACAAGTCGGGGTGACGACATATGGCTTCGGCCGCCGAACAACTCGCAGCAAACATGAACATGGGCTCGTTCGCCAAGGCGACCGAGCTGCACAAACGTCTGCTGTTCACGCTCCTGGCGCTGCTGATCTACCGCATCGGCACCTATGTGCCGGTTCCCGGGATCAATTCGGAAGCCTTCCTGGCCTTCTTCCAGAACCCCGACAGCCAGCGCGGCGTGCTGGACATGGTCAACATGTTCTCGGGCGGCGCCGTTGAGCGGTTCGCCGTCTTCGCCCTGAACGTGATGCCCTACATCTCGGCCTCGATCATCGTCCAGCTGATGGGCGCGGTCTATCCGCCGTGGGAGAAGCTGAAGAAGGAAGGCGGCGAGAGCGGCCGCAAGCAGCTGAACCAGTACACCCGTTATCTGACCGTGGTGCTGGCCCTGTTCCAGTCGACCGGCATCGCCTTCGGCCTGAACGCCCAGCCCAACCTGATCGACCAGCCGGGCATCTTCTTCATCGTCTCCACGGTCACCGTCCTGACCGGCGGCACCATGTTCCTGATGTGGCTCGGCGAGCAGGTGACGGCGCGCGGCGTCGGCAACGGCATTTCGCTGATCATCTTCGCCGGCATCGTCGCCGTCCTGCCGGGCACGGTCGCCCGCATGTTCGGTTTGGCCCAGCAGGGTCAGTTGCCGGTCTTCGGCCTGATTGCGGTCGTCGCCATGGCGAACGCGGTCGTGGTC
>JALYPS010000443.1 GCA_030856285.1 Pseudomonadota bacterium | reverse complement strand
TCGTCGCCGAGGAATTTGGCGAAGTCGCCGGTGTGGCGGAAGTCCTTGTAGACAGAGGCGTAGCGGACGTAGGCGACCTCATCGACCGACTTCAGCGCCTTCATGATGAAGTCGCCGACCGTCGAGGAGGGGATTTCGGTCTCACCGAGGCTTTCCAGCTGGCGGGTGATGCGGCTGACCAGTTGTTCGATCTGTTCGGCCTGCACCGGGCGTTTGCGCAGGGCGACGTTCAGCGACCGCTCCAGCTTGTCCCGGTCGAACGGCGCGCGACGGCCGTTGCGCTTGAGGATCATCAGCTCGCGCAGCTGGACCCGTTCGAAGGTGGTGAACCGCCCGCTGCACTGCGGGCAGGACCGGCGACGACGGATGGCGGCGCCGTCATCCGACGGGCGGCTGTCCTTCACCTGGGTGTCCTGATTTCCGCAGAAAGGGCATTTCATCAGCGGTCTATCCGTAAATCGGGAAGCGGCGCGTCAACTCACGCACCTCGCTCGCGACGCGTTGGGACACACCGGCGTCCGCCTCGTCCGTGCCCTTCATCGAGTCGATGACATCGGCGATCCAGTGACCGACCTGTTGGAACTCGCCCACGCCGAAGCCGCGGGTGGTGCCGGCCGGGGTGCCGAGGCGCACGCCCGAGGTCACGGTGAAGGGGGCGGTGTCGAAGGGGACGCCGTTCTTGTTGCAGGTCATCAGGGCGTGCTCCAGCGCCGCCTCGGTGGCCTTGCCGGTCACGCCCTTGGGCCGCAGGTCGACCAGCATCAGATGGCTGTCGGTGCCGCCCGAGACGATGGCCGTACCGCGCTCGACCAGCACGGCGGCCAGAGCCTGCGCATTGGTCACGACCTGCTGCGCATAGAGCTTGAACTCGGGCTTCAGCGCCTCGCCGAAGGCCACGGCCTTGGCGGCGATGACATGCTCCAGCGGCCCGCCCTGCAGGCCGGGGAAGACGGCCGAGTTGATCTTCTTGGCGATGTCGCCGTCGTTGGTCAGCACCATGCCGCCGCGCGGCCCGCGCAGGGTCTTGTGGGTGGTCGTGGTGACGACGTGAGCGTGCGGCAGCGGGTCGGGATAAGCGCCGCCGGCGATCAGGCCCGCATAGTGGGCCATGTCGACCATCAGCCAGGCTCCGACGCTGTCGGCGATCTCGCGGAAGCGTTTGAAGTCGATGTGGCGGCTGTAGGCGCTGGCCCCGGCGAGGATCAGCTTCGGCTTCTCCTTTTCGGCCATTTCGGCGACGTGGTCATAGTCGATCAGGCAGTCGCTCTCGCGCACCTTGTAGGTCACCGGCCGGAACCATTTGCCGGACTGGTTGGCGGGCGAACCGTGGGTCAGGTGACCGCCGGCGGCCAGATCCATGCCGAGGAAGGTGTCGCCCGGCGTCAGCAGGGCCTGGAACACCGCCTGGTTCGCCTGGGCGCCGGAGTGCGGCTGCACATTGGCGAAGGCGCAACCGAACAGCTGCTTGGCGCGCTCGCGGGCGATGTTCTCGGTGACGTCGACATATTCGCAGCCGCCATAGTAGCGGCGGCCCGGATAGCCTTCGGCGTATTTGTTCGTCAGGACGGACCCTTGCGCCTCCAGCACCGCCCTGGAGACTATGTTCTCGGAGGCGATCAGCTCGATCTGCTCCTTCTGACGGCCCAGCTCGCCCTGGATGCCGCCGAAGATGTCGGGATCGGCCTCCGCAAGGCTTTTGGAGAAATAGGCGTCGTGGGTGAAGGCGGTCACGAAGGAGCCCCGATACTAGAGTTGCGCCGAAACAGGCGACTTCTCTACGCCGCCGACTGGCCGACCACAACATCTGGTAGGTCAGAGGGCGGCGAGCGCCCGTTTCAGCTTGGCCAGTGCGATCCGCTCCAGCCCCACTCGCTCCGTCACCGGGCCGATGGCCGAGGCCTCGACGCCGGTGGCGACGTGCACGGCCGAGCATTTCAGAAAAGCCCCGTTGCGGGTCAGTTCGACGATGACCTCGCCGATGTCGTCAGGCGACGGCAGGAAGGCGCGCCACGTTGCAGTGGGTCCACAGGGCGTCCATGGCGCGGACGAGGTCGTCCATCATGGCGTCGGTGTGGTTGGGCGACGGGGTGAAGCGCAGCCGCTCGGTGCCCTTGGGCACGGTGGGATAGTTGATCGGCTGGACATAGACGCCGTGCTCTTCCAGCAGCATGTCCGAGATCATCTTGGTGTGGACCGGATCGCCGACGAACACCGGCACGATGTGGCTGACCGAATCCATCACCGGAATGCCGGCGGCCTTGAAACGAGCCTTCAGGGTGGCGGCGCGCTCCTGATGGGCCTCGCGCAGCTCCGGATGGGTCTTCAGATGGCGCACCGAGGCAAGGGCCCCGGCGGTCAGGGCCGGCGGCAGGCTGGTGGTGAAGATGAAGCCCGAGGCCCAGCTGCGCACCGCGTCCACGATCACCGCGTCGGCGGCGATATATCCGCCCATGACGCCGATGGCCTTGCCGAGGGTGCATTCGACGATGTCGATGCCGTCCAGCACCCCGTCGCGCTCGGCCACGCCCGCGCCGGTCGCGCCGTACAGGCCGACGGCGTGGACCTCGTCGAGATAGGTCATGGCGCCGTACTTCCGGGCCAGGGCGATGGTCCCGGCCAGGTCGGCGATGTCGCCGTCCATCGAATAGACGCTCTCGAAGGCGATCAGCTTGGGCGCCTCGGCCGGCGCGTCGCGCAGCAGGGCCTCGAGG
>JALYPS010000442.1 GCA_030856285.1 Pseudomonadota bacterium | reverse complement strand
TTGATGCAGGCGGTGGCCGAGACCGACCTCCTTGAGGGTCGCGGTCGCCTGACGCCGGGCCTCGCCCTTGGAAAGACCCTGGAATTTCAGCACCACCTCGACCTGTTGCAGGGCGGTGAGGGCGGGGAACAGGTTGAAGCCCTGGAAGATGAAGCCGCAGTGGTCGAGGCGGAATTTGTCGATCTTGCCGGCCGACAATTTCCACAGATCATCGACGTCGAGGGTGTCGACGCGTCCGGCCTCGGGACGGAGCAGTCCGGACAGGGCGGCGATCAGGGTCGACTTGCCCGAGCCTGAGGGGCCCATGACCATGGTCAGGTCGCCGTGGCGGGCGTCGAAATCCACGCCCTTAAGTACCTCGATGAAGTCCTTGCCCGACTTGAACCGCTTCACCAGGCCCTTGGCCTCGATGGCGAAATCGCCGTGTTTGCCGTGGGTGCGGGTCGGGCTCATCGCAGCAGGTCCGCAGGTTGGCTGTTCTTGAGGATGCCGAGGGACAGCAGACCCGACAGCATGGCGATGACGACGAGGCCGCCGCCGACGATGATCAGCAGGACCGGCGGCAGGGCGATGATGACGGCGTTGGCCATGGCCAGCATCTGCACCAGCAGGGTCAGGCCGATGGCGGCGGCGACGCCGACCAGACCGACCCAGAAGCTGAGCTCCATGACGATGCGGTTCAGCGAACCCATGCCGACGCCGAGAGCCCGCAGCGAGGCGAACTCCTTGATGTTGGCCATGATGGCGCCGCGCAGGGTCTGCCAAGTGATGGCCACGCCGATAATGGTGCCCAGCACCACGCAGCCGCCGATGATGATGACGAGAATGCCCTCTTCGAACATGGCACCGGCGTTGGCGTCGGCCAGTTCCTGACGCGTCCAGGCCTTCCACTGGCCGTCGCCGAGGGTGTTCAGCTGGGCCGCGACGCGCACGGCCTGCGTCGGGTCGCGCAGCTTGATCATCAGGGGTCCGACGCGCGGGCCGGTGTCGGCCTGGCCGAGCATCCGCAGCGTATCGCGCGACATCACGATACTGGCCTGCATCATGTTGGGATAGCCGCGGGTGATGCCGACCACGGTCACGGTCTGGCCGTTGTACAGCGCCTTGTCGCCGAGCTTGACGCCCAGCTTGGTGACGGCGGTTTCGTCGATGGCGACGGTGTAGGGCTGGCGCAGGGCGTCGACCAGGTCCTGGGAGTAGTCGGTAGGGATGGTCACCGCACCCGGGGTAGTGTCGATGATGCTGGCCTGCACGAATTCCTGCTTCGGCGCGCCCTGACGGGCCCGCTCGGCCTGGGACATGGTCGGATCGACATTCTTGACCGACTGGAAGGAGCCGCCGGCGCCGTCCAGCGGCTGGACCTCGATCACTTCGGGAATGCGGTAGGCCAGCGGGATGAACCGGCGCGGGACGCCCGAGGGCCCGCCCATCAGGCTGGTGGCGCCCGGCTGCATGATGATGATGTCGGCGCTGGAGCGTTCGATGGTCGCCGTGAAACCCTTGCCGATGCCGATGAAGACGCCGGTCATGGCGAGCACCAGCAGACCCGACAGGGCGAGGGCCATGACGGCGGCCATGTAGCGCCGCCACTCATACAGGAGGGTTGAAAGTGCAAGCGACATGGAAACGGAAAGACCCCTGACGTTGACAGCTATCTGACGATGCAAGGGAGCGGGGCCAAGTTAAATCGGGGTAAGGCGACCCGCGTTACGGAATGGTAAGCTGACCGCGTGGCGATGGACGGACTTCGTTCATCGTGTCTATGCAGATTGCAACGGTCGGCGACCTCCGCCGATTTCTTGGGAGATTTCGCAGAATGCCGCTTCGTTCGCTCCGCGCCGCCGTGTCGGCGACCGCCTCGATCGCCGCTGTCGCCGGCGTGCTTGCCGTCATGGCCACGCCTTCCACCGCCCGCGCCGACGAAGGCATGTGGACGTTCGATAATTTCCCGATCCAGACCGTCAATTACAAATACGGCACCCGGATCGACCAGGCGTGGCTGGACCGGGTCCGCAACGCCGCTGTGCGCATCCAGGGCTGTTCGGCCTCGTTCGTGTCCAGCGAAGGCCTTATCCTGACCAACTGGCACTGTGTGGTCGGCTGTGTGGCCGAGCTGTCCTCGCCCGAGCAGGACTATGTGAAGAACGGCTTCCTGACCGCCAACCGCGAGGAAGAGAAGCGCTGCCCCGGTCAGACCGCCGAGGTGCTGGTCGACATCGTCG
>JALYPS010000440.1 GCA_030856285.1 Pseudomonadota bacterium | reverse complement strand
CGGTACAGCAGGCCGGTATCAAGGAATGGCAGCCCATAGATCCGCGCCAGCCGAGCGGCGATGGTGCCCTTGCCCGAGGCGGCGGGTCCGTCGCCGGCGATGATGAGGGGTGCGGTCATTCAGATGCTGCGATATCGGCCCCGAGGCCGCGCATCAACTCGACAAAGCCCGGAAAGCTCGTCGCGATCATGCCGGGCTCGTCCACGGTCACCGCCTGATCCGCCGCCAGCCCAAGCACCAGATGGCTCATGGCGATGCGGTGGTCGCCGTGGGTGGTCACGGTCGCCCCGCCGCGCACCGGGCCGCCGAAGACGGTGAAGCCCTCGGGCTCCTCCTCGACCCGGACGCCGCAGGCGGTCAGGCCGGCGGCCATCAGGGCGATGCGGTCGCTCTCCTTGACCCGCATCTCGCCGATGCCGCGCATCACCGTCGCCCCCTCGGCGAAGGCGGCGGTGGCGGCCAGCACGGGATACTCGTCGATCATCGAGGCGGCGCGTTCCGGCGGCACGACCACAGCCTTCAGCGCCGAATGGCGGGCGGTGACGTCGCCGACCTCCTCGCCCCCGGCCATGCGGCGGTTCGAAACGGTCAGGTCCCCCCCCATCTCGCGCCATGTCTCGAACAGGCCGGTGCGCAGCGGGTTCAGCATGACCCCTTCGACGGTAACCTCGGACCCGGGGACGATCAGCCCCGCAGCGAGGGGGAAGGCGGCGGAAGAGGGATCGCCGGGCACGACAACGGCGGTTCCAGCCAGAGCCTGGCCGCCCTTGAGACTGACGCGCCAGCCGCCGCCCACCGGCAGGACGCCAACCTCGACGCCGAAGGCCCTCAGCATGCGTTCGGTATGGTCGCGGCTGGGTTCGGCTTCCGTGACCGTGGTGACGCCGTCAGCGTTGATTCCGGCCAGCAGGATGGCCGACTTGATCTGGGCCGAGGCGACGCTCTGAACATAGTCGATCGCTGACAGCCCGCCGCCGGTGACCGCAACCGGCAATCGGTCCTCGACGCCCTGCCAGCCGAACCGCGCCCCCATGTCGGCCAGCGGTCCGGTCACCCGTTTCATGGGCCGATTTCGCAGCGAGGCGTCGCCGTCGAACTCCGCGTTGATCGGATACCCCGCCGCCGCTCCCATCAGCAGCCGCACCCCCGTCCCGGCGTTGCCGCAGTCGATGACGCCGGCGGCCTGTTTGAACCCGCCCTGCCCTGTGACCCGCCAGCGGCCCTCGCCCAATCGCTCGACTGTCGCGCCAAAGGTCTCGATCGCCCGCGCCGTGGCCAGAATGTCCTCGCCTTCCAGCAGGCCTTCGATATCCGTGATGCCGGTCGCCATGGCCCCCAGGATCAGGGCGCGGTGGGAGATCGACTTGTCGCCCGGAGCCCGCACCCGGCCGGACAGCGAGGGGCTGCGGCGGGCGGTCAGATGGGCGGGAATCGACACCCGGCGGTCTCCGGAAAGGCTCTGGAAGCGCGGGCGCGCGGAGATGGCTTTTGACAGCGGCGTCAGGGGGTGGCAAGGGAGCCGCCCCATTTCCCCACTCCCGCCAAAGGTCTTTCCACCGTGGCCAAACCCGAACTGGGCCAGAAGCAGGTCTGCCCGAACTGCCAGGCCAAATTCTACGACCTGAGCCGTCGCCCTGCCCATTGCCCCAAATGCGCGACCGAATTCGACCCGGAAGAGGCGCTGAAGCTGCGCAACCGCCGTGGCCGTCCGGCCGGCTACCCCGCCGACGACGCTGATGAGGATCAGGTCAAGGACAAGAAGGTCGACGGCGACGAGGACGAGGAAGAAGAAGCTGTCGTGACGCCCGAGATCGATCAGGAAGGCCACGAGCCCATCCTGACTCCGGACGACGATGACGACGCGCCCGTCGATCCGACCGAAGAGCCCGGCATGGGCGAAGCGGTCGAGGACGACGACGTCCTGGCCGACGATGACGACGATTCCGTCCCCTTCATCGAGGACGAGGACGACGATGGTTTCGAGGACGAAATCATCACGCCCAAGGAAGACGAGTAAGGGGAATTTTCGACCCGACGCCGCTCATCGGAGCGCGTCGGGTCGAGAAGGCGGAGCCTTCTGATCGCGCTCAAAATAAATGCCTGAACCGGGCTTGATCGCAATCAGACCCTGACATAGGTTCCGCCGCCTCGCCGCAGGGCCTCCCGGCCCCCAGGTGATCCGACCAACAGGCCAGCACGCCTGAGGTTCGGGGCTTTAGCTCAGCTGGTAGAGCGCTTGCATGGCATGCAAGAGGTCAGCGGTTCGACTCCGCTAAGCTCCACCATCGAAGGCCCTGCGGGAAACCGCGGGGCCTTCGTCCATTTCAGGATCGAATTCGGGGACAAACGACCCGGTACACACTCTGAGTGTCCTCCGGTGCATCCGTTCGCCAGGCCTGGAGCCTCTCTGATGTCGATACCCATCGGAGTTGACCCCATCATGATCAAAGAACTCAAGTCGCCGATTTTCGCCGCTTGCGCCGCAGTCCTGGCCCTTGCCTTTACCCCGGGCATCGCCCTGGGCCAGCCATCGCAGGCTGCCGACCCCGCAACTGTGCCGATGAGCGCCCAGGATAGTCGGGCGGTGATCCTGTCCCTGGCCGATCTCCTGCGCGAGCGTTTCGCCTTCCGCGAGCGCGGTATCGCGGCGGCGAGCCAGATCGAGGCCATGCAACAACGCGGCGATTTCGATCACGCCGGGTCCGCCGCCGAGCTCCTCGCCTTGATCGAGGCCAGGATCACGCCCCTCGTCAACGACCGACATTTCAGGGTCCGCTACCTCGGAGCGGACGTCCTGGCCGGATTCAGTGAAGGACCTCCATCGAACGAGGAGATGGCCGCCTTCCACGAGGAAGTGCGCCTGCGCGGCAGCGAAATACCGGACGTCCGCTGGCTGCCGGGCAACGTGGGGTACATCCGCATCAACATGTTTCTCGACACGCCGCCGGGCGTCGAGAAGCTGGCGGCCGCCATGGGAATGCTGGCCGACACAGGAGCCCTGATCATCGACGTGCGCGGAGCTCCGGGCGGCGCGCCTGCCGGCGTGGCGAACGTGATCGGTCATCTGGTCGCGGAGCGAACGGCCACGGTCCGTGTCGAGACGGCGTTCGACCCGTCCGCCAACCAGACCTTCCATGCGGAGCCCCGGACACCCGGTTTCATCGGAAAGCCGGTCTATGTGCTGACTGACGAAGAAACAGGTTCGGGCGCCGAGGAGTTCGCCTACGACCTTCAGGCCATGCAGCGCGCAACCCTGGTCGGCCAGACCACCGCTGGTGCGGCGAACCCGGGCGGTTTTCGCCCGCTCGCCAGTGGGTTCGCCGCCTTCATTCCGATGCAGATCGTCAACCACACCCTGACCGGGACGAACTGGGAAGGCGTGGGTGTCAGGCCGGATGTTGAGGTTGCGTCCGAACAAGCGCTCGAACACGCGCACCGCCTGGCGCTGGAAGCCATTCTGAATGTCGCCACGGGCGTTCGCAAAGACATTGCGGAAGAAGGCCTGGCCTCACTGGGTCCTCCGCAAGACTGACCGGGCTCCACCCTCGAAGGCCCTGTGGTTTCCCGCGGGGCCTTCGTCCATTCCGGGGTCCGCACTTTTCACTCCGTTACGGTCAAGCCAGTTTTGATCCTTCTTTTCCGGAGCCGATGATGCTGTCCCGTCGCAGTTGACCCCCGGGGCCGCGCCCACCATCTAGGATCCATCGACCGACGCCTTGCCGATTACGGGGGGCGCAGACGGTCCAGGGCCTGCTTCGGGGGCGAGAGACGATGACGACGCGCACCATCCTGTTCGACAGCCCGTTCCTGCTCGGCTTCGACCATACCCGCGCCCTGATCGACCGGGCCGCCCGCGCCGCGGCGGACAGCTATCCGCCCTATAATGTCGAACAGCGTGGCGAGCATTCGGTGCGCATCTCCCTGGCCGTCGCCGGTTTTGGCCCCGATGATCTGATGATCACCCTTGAAGGGCGCCAGCTGACCATCGCCGGCAAGCGCGAGCCGGCGCCCGACCAGTCCGACCAGGCCTTCCTGCATCGCGGCATCGCCGGGCGCGGCTTCGTCCGCAGCTTCGTCCTCGCTGACGGACTGGACGTCGACTCGGCGCAGCTGGAACACGGCCTTCTGCACGTCGACATGAGCCGGCCCGAGGACCTGCCGGCGGCTCGGCGGATTCCCATCACGGTGGGCTGACCGCCGACTCTTTTCCGGTCGCCGCCTCCGGGGCCGGACCCCAAAGCCTCTTCGGGGCATTAGTTCAGTACAAGGAGGCTGTCTCGATGACGCCCACCACGATCATGACCAAGGAAGCTTTCAGGGGGCTCGGTGCGCCGGACCTCGTCTATGTGCGCGAGATCCGGGCCTCGGATGTCATGGCTGATGTCGCCGTAACCGAGACCAGGGGCCTGTCGATTGATCCCGATGCGACCCTGTACGCCGTGCATGGCGCGGACGGGGAGCGTCTGGCGGTAATGGTGGACCGTGAAGCCGCCTTCGCCGCCGCCGTGGCCCATGAGCTGGAGCCGGTCTCGGTTCATTGATTGAGGTGCGCTAACGACGCGCGCGCTGCGCGCGTCTGCTTGAGCGCGCGCTTCGCGCAGACTGGGACGCGCTCAAGCAGCCCCGCGCCGCGCGCGGGGCGATAGCGCGGCAAAAATATCAGGCCGCCGTGGCGGGAATGCTGTCCCTGACGAACAGGGCGCGGATCGCGTCGGTGGTGCGGGCCTGACGGAGCTGTTCGCGCATCTCGGACGAGCGCAGGGCCCGCGAGACCGCGGCCAGTGCGCGCAGATGCTCGGCGCCGCCGCGCGGCGGGGCGAACAGGGCGAACAGCAGGTCCACGGGCCGGTCGTCGACCGCGCCATAGGCGACGGGGGTCTCCAGCCGGACGAACACCGCCGTCACCCGCGAGACGCCTTCAAGCCGGGCGTGCGGAACCGCAACGCCCGAACCGAGGCCGGTCGATCCCAGGGCCTCTCGCTCGAGCAAGGCCTCCATAATGCGGCCTTCCGGCATGCCAAGGGCCTGAGAGGCGGCTTCCGCCACCGTGTGCAAGGCCTGACGCTTTGACGAGGCGCCGCTGCGCAGGACGACTCCGCCGTCCGCCAGCAATTCACCGATGTCCATGAGGAGTTCCCGACTCTGCCCATACATCCCGAATGGGCGGGGGCCCTTTAGGCCACCCGCCTCGATTGGGAAAGACTATGCGCCGTTACCGTTTACCGAACCGTGTCCATTGATCGACTTCACCGTGCGCTCGGGATCGATCCAGCCCACATTGCCGTCCGGGCGACGATAGACCACCGAAAGTCCGCCGTGGGCGGCGTTTCTGAACAGCACGACCGGATAGCCGGTCATGTCCAGTTCCATCACCGCCCGACCGACGGTCTGGGTGCGGATTTCGTGCTCCGTCTCGGCGATGACCATGCCGACGGGCGGGGGCTCGTCCGGCGCGCCGGCGTCGCCGAAGGCCTCGTCGTCAACGCTGTCCGGGCTGCGCAGGACCATGCTTCGCGCCACATCGCGGGCGGCGTTCTCGGTCTTCTCGGGCGACAGGCCGCGCGGGCCGGCGTGGTGATTCTTGAGCCGTCGCTTGTAGCGGCGGACCCGCTTTTCGAGCTTCTCGAGCGAGTCGGAGAATGCGCCGTGGGCGTCGCCGCCCAGGCCGCTGGTGACGATGGCCTCTCCGGATGCGAGGCGAACCCAGCAGTCCACCTTGAAGCCGTGGCCGTCCTTGGACACCACGACCTCGGCGTCCTGCGCCCCTCTTTCGAAATATTTGCCGATCCCGTCTTCGAGTTCCTGGGAGATGCGCGAGCCTAACGCGTCGCCGACATCCACGTGCTTACCGCTGACTTGGATTTGCATAGCGATAGAACGCGACCGAACTCGATTGGTGTCAACGCCGATCACCGAAATGTGGTGTCTCTCCTTACCCCTCCACCATCCTTCGGATGGTCCCCCTCCCCATCGCTGCGCGACAGGGAGGAGACAAGGCCGTCTCCTCCCCACGCAGTGGGGAGGGGGACCGCGCGAAGCGTGGTGGAGGGGGGCCGCGCCCCTAACAGGCCCTGAGCATCCGCTTGCGCTCGACCGAAGACGGTATCCGCAACGCCTCACGATATTTCGCGACAGTCCGACGGGCGATGTCGATGCCCGTCTCCTTGAGGATCTCCACGATCCGGTCGTCGCTGAGCACGTCGCCGTCGCGGCCCTCGCCGTCGATCATGGCCTTGATCCGGTGCCGCACGGCCTCGGCCGAATGGGTGGCGCCGCCGTCCGACGATTGGATCGCGGCGGTGAAGAAGAATTTCAGCTCGAACACGCCGCGCGGGGTCGAGACGTATTTGTTCGAGGTCACCCGCGAGACCGTCGACTCATGCATGCCGATGGCGTCTGCCACGGTCTTCAGGTTCAGCGGCCGCAGGAACTCGACCCCGAAAGCCAGGAAGGCGTCCTGCTGGCGCACGATCTCGGACGAGACCTTGAGGATGGTCTTGGCCCGCTGGTCCAGCGACTTGACCAGCCAGCTGGCCTGGGCCGCGCAGTCGGCGACGAAGGTCTTTTCCACGTCCGAGCGCGAACCCGCCGCCACCACGCCGTGATAGCGCTTGTCCATGATCAGGCGCGGCAGGGTGTCCGAGTTCAGCTCGACCTTCCAGCCGCCGGCCGGATCGGCCCGCACATGGACGTCGGGGATGACGGTCTGGGCCGGCTCTCCGCCAAAGCCCGCGCCGGGCCGGGGCGTCAGCGCCTTCAGCTCGGCGATCATTTCGGCCATGTCCTCGGCGTCGACGCCACAGGCCTTGCGCAGCCCCGACAGGTCCCGCTTGGCCAGCAGGTCGAGATTGTCGAGCAGGCAGGCCATGGCCGGGTCGAAGCGGTTGCGCTCAATCAGCTGCAGCTTCAGGCATTCCGGCACCGAACGAGCCATGACTCCGGTGGGTTCGAAGCCGTGGCAGACGGTCAGGACCGCTTCGATCCGCTCGAGCGTGATGCCCAGACGGTCGGCGATCTCGGCCAGCTCGCCGCGCAGATAGCCGCCCTCGTCGACGCCGTCGATCAGGGTCAAGGCGATGGCGTGGTCGGAGGGGGAGAAGGCAGCCTGGGAGGCCTGCGCCTGCAAATGCTCCCACAGGGTTGCTTCACGGCTGTCGGGCTGTTCGCGCCCTTCGCCATCGGGCAGGCCGCCGCCAGAACCGGCGCGCGACCAATCGTTGAGGCCGACCTGGGCCTCGCCCACGCCGACCTCGTCCATCCGGTCCGAGGTGCGTTCGCCGGGGCTGGCGTCGCCGTAGACGTCGTCTGAACGGGCGTCGAGCGTGCGGTCGGCGTCCTGGACCCGGCCCTCGTCGAAACTCATCTCGGCCGCGTCCTGGCTATCGGTCGCGGCCGGGGCGTCGATCTCGCCGCCGGGCTCGGCGTCCTCGCGCTGCAACAGCGGATTGCGTTCCAGCTCGGCCTCGACGAAGGCGTCCAGCTCGAGGTTGGACAGTTGCAGCAGCTTGATCGCCTGCTGCAGCTGGGGCGTGATGACCAGCCCCTGGCCCTGCCGGATCTCCAGCCTCTGTCCGAGCAACGTGCGTCCCCTTAGTCGAGCGTGGCCCGAAACTTGCTGCGGCCACCTTGTGGCCCAAGCGGTTAACGGCGTTCTAAACCGCTGGACCTGCCGCCCGCGCTTTGCTCCCCTGTCAGGATTGTCCGTCCCGAGCGAGAGCCCCGATGCGCCTGATTCTTGCCGCCCTGCTGCTGCTTCTCGCCCCTGCCGCAGCCCTCGCCCAGCCGAGCCCGGCCGAGCAGGCGATGATGCAAACCGTCGTAAGCGAGCATGACCGCCACATCGCCCTGCTGGAGCGGATGGTGAATCAGAACAGCGGCACGCTGAACCTCGCCGGCGTGCGGATCGTCGGCGACATGGTCCGGGCCGAGCTGGAGCCGCTGGGATTCGAGGTGCGCTGGGTCGACATGGCCGAGACCGGCCGCGCGGGACATCTGATCGCCACCCGTCAGGGGCGGGGCCGCAACATCCTGCTGATCGGCCATCTGGACACGGTGTTCGAGGCCGACAATCCGTTCCAGCGCTTCGAGCGCGACGGCGCCCGCGCCGTTGGACCGGGCATCGGTGACGACAAGGGCGGGGTGGTGGTCATCATCGCCGCCCTGCGCGCCATGCAGGCGGCCGGGACGCTGGACGAGGCCAACATCACTGTCTTCCTGACCGGGGACGAGGAGCGGATCGGATCGCCGGCGGCGATCGCCCGCCGGGACCTGATCGAGGCCGGCCAGGCGGCCGCCTATGCC
>JALYPS010000437.1 GCA_030856285.1 Pseudomonadota bacterium | reverse complement strand
CCAGATAGGTCCCCTCGCGGCGGAACAGCCGGATCGATTCATCGTCCAGATAGGTGCCGTGCTCGATCGAGTCGCCTCCGGCGCGCAGGAAGGCATTGATGCCGTCGACCCCGTGGGCGTGCGCCGTCACCCGCCGTCCCATCCGGTGCGCGGCGCCGACGATGGCCGCCAGCTCCTCATCCGAGAACTGCTGGCCAAGCCCCGCCGCCGTGTTCGACAGAACCCCGCCGGTCGCTGTGATCTTGATGACGTCGGCCCCTGACCGGACCTGCAGCCGCACCGCCCGCATACAGTCCTCGGCGCCCGAGCAGATGCTCTCGCCGGTGAACATATGCATGACGTCTTCGCGGTAGCCGTTGATGTCGCCATGCCCGCCGTGAACCGAGACCGACTCGCCCGAGGCGATGATCCGGGGTCCGGGCACGTCGCCCCGGCGAACTGCGTCGCGCAGGGCGAAGATCGTCTGATTGGTCGCGCCGAGATCGGCGACCGTCGTGAAACCGGCCATCAGCGTCCGCCGGGCGAAGCGGGCGCCGACGAAGGCCTGCTCGACGTCCGACTGGGTCACCCCCTCGAGCCGGCTGTTCGGGTTCTGCTCGCCGGTCAGGTGGACATGGCTGTCGATCAGCCCCGGCAGCACGAAAGACGACCTCAGATCGACGATCCGGCCCTCTCCGACGAAGCCGTCGCGCACTTCGACGATTCGGTTCCCTTCGATCACGAGAGTTTTATCGCGATGCACAACACCGGTCGCCGGATCGGACAAGAGCCGCCCCACATGGACGAACGTTGTTCCCTCCACGGGGGAAACAGGGGCGGGTGCGGGCGTTTGCGCGGCAACGCTTGTCGCAGCTAACAAGGCCGCGGCGGCCAGCAATGGTGTGATCAGCTTCACGAAATCCTCCCGGAACAGGGCTTGCACCTTAGACCTCCGGGCGTCTTAGCCAAGGCTCAGGTTGAAACACCCGTCACTAACTGAAACAACCCGTGACTTGTTCTGTAACCGTGCGAGGGGCGTCGCATGCGCTTGGCGAGACGAGGCTTCATTCTTGGCGGCGTGGCGATGCTGTCGGGCTGCGCCACGGCGGCGGCCCAAACGGCGAGCGTTCAGCCGCGCCTGGCCGTCACGGCTGGTCCTCAGCTGCCGGCCCGTCCAGCCCAGGTCATCACGTCGCAGCTCAACTCCACCCGTCCGCTGGACCCGCGCAGCCACGTCCGCAAGGAACTGATGGAACGGGCCACGGCCGCGCTCGACATCCACGGCCATCGCATCTCCCGCCGCGACCGCATGTACCTCGTCGATTTCAAGAAATTCTCGGGCGACGAGCGGCTGTACGAGGTCGACCTCGAAGGCGGCTCCGTCACCCTGATGCGGACCAGCCACGGTCGCGGCTCCGACCCGGCGCACACCGGCTTCGCCACCAGCTTCGGCAACACGCCGGACAGCCACATGTCCTCGGTCGGCGCCTACGCCACCGCCGGCGCCAGCCACGGCGCCCAGCAGGGACCGAACGTCCTGCTCGATGGGCTGGAGTATTCGAACAACATGGCCCGCGAGCGCGCCATCATCATCCACGGCGCCGACTACGCCGACCCGGACTTCCTCGCCCGCGAGGGCAAGCTGGGCCGCTCCTACGGCTGCTTCTCGGTCTCGCACGCGGACCTCCCCGCCCTGCGCGAGCGCATGGGCGAAGGCCGCCTGCTGTTCGCCTGGGCCTGAGCCCGGCCTACTTCAGCACGGCCAGCAGCACGGCGACCCAGTGCACCGCCGCGGCCACCACGACGTGTCCGTGCCAGATGGCGCGGCGATAGCGCATCGCCTTGTTGGCGTAGAAGATGACGCCCACCGAATAGAGCAGCCCCCCGACCGCCATCAGGATCAGCGGGGCGAGGCCGAGGCTCTGCAGGATCGGCTGGATGGCGATCACCATCAGCCAGCCCAGCGCCAGATAGACGACGATCCAGAACCCCTTGCCCAATCCCGGCAGGAACAGTTTGGCCATAGCCGCGAAGATCGCCGTGCCCCAGACCGCCGAGGTCATCCCCCAGGCCCATGCGCCGGTCAGATGCTGGGTCGTGAACGGGGTGTAGGAGCCGGCGATCATCACGAATATGCCCGCGTGGTCGAACCGCCGCAGTAGCGGCTGGAACCGCGGCGCGGCGAAATTATAGGCGGTCGACAGCCCCAGCATGGTCAGCAGCCCGACCGCGTAGATGGCCGACGCCGTCAGCCGCCCGAGGTGGCCGGTCCCGATCGCCAGCCCCAGCAGCATCCCTCCCCCGACCAACGCCAGCGCCAGCCCGGTCAGATGGACGATCAGATCGGCCAGCCGCTCCTTCCCGTCGCGGTAATGGCTCGGCGGCTCGGGCGGCAAGGCGGCGTCAGTCATGGACTCAGTTCCCCCCGGAATCGCGCTCCAGCGCTCGCCAGCCGATATCCGTCCGGTGGAAGCCGCCGGGCCAGTCGATCTTCTTCACCACCGCATAGGCCCGCGCGCGCGCCTCGGCGATGTCCTT
>JALYPS010000372.1 GCA_030856285.1 Pseudomonadota bacterium | reverse complement strand
GGCCAACGGCTTCCCCCATGCCGTGACCCATCTGGCCTATCCCGACGCCGGTCACGCCGTGTTCGGCCCTCCGGTCCGCGCCGATGCGCCCGGTCTGGAGCGCGTCCTGTCGGTGGGCGGCACCATCGACGGTCTGGTCGCCGCCCGCGCCGACGGCTGGCCCCGGGTTCTCGTCTTCCTCAAGGACGCCCTGGCCGCCCACTGACGGCTTGCGTCCTCCGGCCCGGATGGGCCAGAAGCCGGCATGAGCATCACCACGGTCGGCCTCGATGCCGACGACACCCTCTGGCACAACGAGACCATCTTCCGCCTGACCCACGACCGGTTCGTGGCCCTGCTGGCCGACCATGCCGATCGCGATACGCTGGAGTCCCGGCTGGCCGAGACCGAGAAGCGGAACCTGCGGCTCTACGGTTACGGGGTGAAGGGCTTCACCCTGTCGATGATCGAGACGGCCATGGAGCTGACCGGCGGCGAGGCCCCGGCCTCGGTGGTGCGGGAAATCCTCGCGGCGGGGCGCGAGATGCTGGCCCATCCGGTCGAGACCCTGCCCGGCGTTGACGAGGCGCTGGCGGCCCTGTCGGAACGGTATCGCCTCGTGCTGATCACCAAGGGCGACCTGCTGGATCAGGAACGCAAGCTGGCGGCTTCGGGCCTTGGCGAGCTGTTCGCCGCGATCGAGATCGTCTCGGAGAAGGATCGCACGACCTATGACCGCGTTTTCGCCCGCCACGGCACCGGCGCCGACGAGGCCGTGATGGCCGGAAATTCGATGAAGTCCGACGTCCTGCCCGCCCTTGAGGCCGGGGCCTTCGCCGTTCACATCCCCTATGTCATCACCTGGGCCCACGAACTGGCCGACGCGCCCGAGAACCACGCCCGCTTCGGGGCGCTGGACAGCATCGCCGAGCTTCCGGCGTGGATTGCGGCGCGGGCTTAGTCCTCCCCCATCGGGGGAGGGGGACCGCGAAGCGGTGGAGGGGCGGCATGTCCGGACACAGTCGAAAAGGACCGTGCACGCGGTTCAGCCCCTCCACCACGCTACGCGCGGTCCCCCACCCCCTGACGCTTCGCTGGGGGAGGAATACGCTTGCCCCCCGGCCCGCCCGTCTTTAGACGGGCCGCTTAACCGACAACCCGACCGAACCGCGCGGCGTCACAGCCGCGGCGGGTTCGCGCGCGCAAGGAGCGTGACAGCCCGTGCTTGAAGACGAGGTCCCGCACGAGGAACGCGACGCCATGATTCGGGCGACGCTCGCCGAGCATGGCGATTCCGGTGTCACCCCGCGGCACACGCTGTTCTACTTCTATGGCGAGGGCGACCACGACGATCTGAACGAGGTGGCGCGCCGCGCCGGTTTCCTGACCCGGGGCCAGGACGACTGCACCATCCTCGAGACGACCATGGCCGTCGACGAAGCTTCCTTTTCCCCGATCTCGTCGATGATGCAATCCTGGGCCGCGGCCTTCCAGCTGGACTACGACGGCTGGGAATGCGCGGTCGTGGTGAACTGAGTAAAGACCCATGCCCAAGCGCACAGACATCCAGTCCATCCTGATCATCGGCGCGGGGCCGATCGTGATCGGACAGGCGTGCGAGTTCGACTATTCGGGCGTGCAGGCGTGCAAGGCGCTGAAGGCCGAGGGCTACCGGGTCATTCTGGTCAATTCGAACCCCGCCACCATCATGACCGACCCTGAGGTGGCCGACGCCATCTATATCGAGCCGATCACGCCGGACTTCGTCGAGCGCATCATCGCGAAAGAACGGCCGGACGCCCTGCTGCCGACCATGGGCGGGCAGACGGCGCTGAATACGGCGCTGGCGCTCGACGCGTCGGGGGCGCTGAAGAAGTGGGGCGTCGAGATGATCGGGGCCCGGGCCGAGGTCATCGACAAGGCCGAGGACCGCCAGAAATTCCGCGACGCCATGGACAAGCTGGGTCTGGAAAGCCCGCGCTCCAAGGCCATCCACCACATCGACGAGGCGGAAGACGCCCTGGCCTTCGTCGGCCTGCCCGCCATCGTGCGCCCGTCGTTCACGCTGGCCGGAACCGGAGGCGGCATCGCCTACAACGTCGAGGAATACCGCGAGATCGTCGAACGCGGCCTCGACCTGTCGCCCACGACCGAAGTGCTGGTCGAGGAGAGCGTCCTGGGCTGGAAGGAGTATGAGATGGAGGTCGTCCGCGACAAGGCGGACAACTGCATCATCATCTGCTCCATCGAGAACATCGACCCGATGGGCGTGCACACGGGCGACAGCATCACCGTCGCCCCCGCCCTGACGCTGACGGACAAGGAGTACCAGCGGATGCGCACGGGCTCGATCAACGTCCTGCGCGAGATCGGCGTCGAAACCGGCGGATCGAACGTGCAGTGGGCGATCAATCCGGCCGACGGCCGCATGGTCGTGATCGAGATGAACCCGCGCGTGTCGCGCAGCTCGGCCCTCGCCTCCAAGGCCACCGGCTTCCCCATCGCCAAGGTCGCCGCCAAGCTGGCGATCGGCTACACCCTCGACGAGCTGAGGAACGACATCACCATGGTCACGCCGGCCTCGTTCGAGCCGAGCATCGACTATGTCGTCACCAAGATCCCGCGCTTCGCCTTCGAGAAATACCCCGGCGCCGAGGCGACCCTGTCGACCTCGATGAAGTCGGTGGGCGAGGTGATGGCCATCGGCCGGACCTTCCAGGAATCGATGCAGAAGGCCCTGCGCGGGCTGGAGACCGGCCTGAACGGCTTCAACGAGATCGACATCGACGGCGTGGTCGACGT
>JALYPS010000358.1 GCA_030856285.1 Pseudomonadota bacterium | reverse complement strand
TGACGCCCATGTCGTGATCGTCGACCACCACAGCCAGATTGTACGTCGGTGCCCCGTCGCTGCGGAGCAGGACGAGATCGTCGAGGTCGTCATTGGCCCAGCTGACGGTCCCCTGCACCTCATCCTCGACCGTGACGCTGCCGGGCAGGGGGCGGCGGAAGCGAACGACATGGGGCTGGCTCAGGTCGTCGACTGTCGGCTCGCGGTCGCGCCACGGGGATTCGAAGGTCCGGCGTTCGGCCTTGGCCAGATCGCGCAGCCGGCCGGTCTCCTCGGCCGAGGTGAAGTCGCGATAGGCGCCGCCACGCTCCAGCAGCTCATTGACCACTTCGCGGTGGCGATCGGCGCGGCTGTACTGGAAGACCGGCTCCTCGTCGGCGAACAGCTCCAGCCAGCTCAGGCCGTCGAAAATGGCCTTGACGGCGGCGTCGGTGGACCGCTCGCGGTCGGTGTCCTCCACCCGGACAAGAAACTTCCCGTTGTGTCCCTTTGCATACAAATAGTTGAAAAGCGCCGTCCGGGCGCCTCCTATGTGCAGCGAACCGGTCGGCGAAGGGGCGAAACGCGTGACGACAGCGGGCTTGGGATCGGAGGGGGAGGTCATGGCGGGCGTTATAGCGCCGGCGCCGGCAAATCCCAGCCTCGCTGCACGGGCGCGAGATTTCCTGCGCGCACAGGTCGCCGACCAGACGCTGCGCTGGCGGCTTTGGGCCCCGGTGGCGTTCGGCGGCGGCTGCGCCGTCTATTTCGCCCTCAAGACCGAACCACCGGCGTCGCCGCTGATCGTCGGCGCTGTTGTGGCGTCCGGGCTGTGGTTCGGCGCGCGTCGGATGGCGTTGGCGCGGGTGTGGACCCTTGGGCTGATGCTGCTGGCCTGTTTCGCCTTGGGGATCGCCGTGGCCAAGCTGCGGACCGATGCCGTGGCGGCGCCGATCGCGCCCGCCATGGCCGAGCCGACCGTGGTCGAGGGCTGGGTCATCGATGTCGACAGTCCGGGCGGGGCCGGTCCGCGGGTGGTGATCGCGCCGGTTCGCATACGGGGTCTGGCGCCGGAGGAGACGCCGACCCGGCTGCGGGCCACGGTGCGGGGCGCGGCGCCCGAACCGGGGCAGGCCGTGCGGCTGTTCGCCCTGATCAATCCGCCGCCCGCCCCGGCCAGCCCCGGAGCCTATGACTTCGGCCGCAATGCCTATTTCCAGAGTATGGGCGGGGTGGCCTTTTCGCTGGGCGAGACGCGGCCAGCGTATTTGTCGCCGCCGCCATGGACTGTCCGGGCGGCGATGGCGGTCAACGGCCTGCGTTTTGATCTGGCCAAGCGGATCGTGGGTCGGCTCGGGATGCGCACCGGCGGGGTGGCCGCGGCCATGACCACGGGCCAAGAGGCCTGGCTGGACCCGGCCCAGGTCGATGTCATGCGCGACTCGGGTCTCGCCCACATCCTGTCGATCTCGGGTCTGCATATGGCGGTGGTCGGAGGCTTCAGCTTCTTTCTGGTGCGTTTGCTGGTCGCGGCCTGGCCGTGGCTGGCGCTGCGGGTGCCCGGCAAGAAGGTCGCGGCCTGGGCGGGGTTGGGGGCGGTTTCGACCTATCTGGTCATCTCCGGTTCGCCTGCGCCCGCCGAGCGAGCGGCTATCACGGCCTCAATCGCCTTTCTGGCCATCCTGCTGGACCGGCAGGCCATCACCATGCATGCGCTGGCGGTCGCGGCATTCGTGGTCCTGCTGCTCCAGCCCGAGGCCATCGTCACGCCCGGCTTCCAGATGTCGTTCTCGGCGACGGCGGCCCTTGTGGCGCTGGTGGAAGCCTGGCCGGCAAGACCGCGTGAGATCTCCGCACCGTGGCCGATTCTGCTCGTCCAGCGCGTCGGCGCCTGGCTGGGCATCGCCGTGATGGCCAGTCTGGTGGCGGGGGCGGCGACGGGGCCGTTCGCCCTGCAGCATTTCAACCGCACCGCCATGTACGGGCTCGGGGCCAATCTGGCGACCGCGCCTCTGTCCGACTTCATCATCATGCCGGCCCTCGCGCTCGGGGCCTTGCTGGAGCCCCTGGGGCTGGGCGCCCCCTTCCTGTGGCTGGCGGGGCAGGGGATCGGGGTGATGCTGGCGATCGGCGAATGGACGGCGGGCCTGCCGGGCGCGGTCAGGACGGTGGCCAGCGCGCCGGACTTCGTGCTGCCCATCGCCTTCATCGGGGTGCTGTTCTGCTGCCTGTGGCGGGGGCCGTTGCGCTGGCTGGGCCTGCCGTTCGCCGCGGCCGTCATGGTGTGGCCGCGCGATCCAACGCCGGACCTCTGGATCGGCGACGGCGGGACCAACGCCGCCTTCGTCGAGGCGGGCGAGGCGGTGGTGATGCGGCTGGACGTGCGGCAGTTCGCGGTCGATGTCTGGTCCCGGCGCAGGGGCGTGGCGCCGGCGGAGCGCGCCACGGAAGGCTGGGTCTGCACGCGGTTCTCCTGCGCGCCCGCCGAACCGGGAGCCGGTCCTCTGGCGATGTGGTGGGGCCGTCGGTCGCCGTCGCTGGAGGAGGTCGACGCCCTGTGCCACTCGGCGCCGGTGGTCAGCGTGAGGGCGACGGTCGCAGGGCTGCCGGCCTCATGCGAGGGGCGGCTGGTGCTGGACGGCGCCGACTACGCCCGGGGCGGGGCGGTCGAGCTGTGGCGCGACGGGCCTGCGTCAGCCAATCGCTGGCGCGCAATCTGGTCGGCAGAGGTGCGCGGCGACCGGCCGTGGAGCCAGCTCGGCGATCCCGACGTCAGTGATAGCGGCGGATGAGGCCGACCAGCTTGCCCTGAACAGCGACCTGATCGGGGCCGAAGATGCGGGTCTCATAGTTCCGGTTGGCGGGCTCGAGCGCGATCGATCCGCCCTTCTTGCGCAGACGCTTGAGGGTGGCTTCCTCGCCCTCGACCAGGGCCACGACGATCTCGCCCGACGAGGCGGTGTCGACGCGTTTGATGACCACCATGTCGCCATCGAGGATGCCGGCCTCAATCATCGAGTCGCCCTCGATCTCGAGCATATAGTGCTCGCCCGCGCCCAGCATGGCCTCGGGCACCGGATAGCGGGCGGTCTCATGCTCGATGGCGGCGATGGGCGTGCCGGCGGCGATCTTGCCCATCAGGGACAGCTCGCGGGTATCGTTGGCGGGCTCTGCTGCTGACGAACGACCACCGCCCTGAATGACGCCGGGGGTGAAGCCCGACCGCCCGCGCGGCGCGCCCGCCGTGGCCTGTTCCGGCAGTTTGGTCACCTCCAGCGCCCGGGCGCGGTGCGCCAGACGACGGATGAAGCCGCGCTCCTCCAGCGCCGTGATCAGCCGGTGGATGCCCGATTTGGACGCCAGATCGAGCGCCTCCTTCATCTCGTCGAACGAGGGGGAGACGCCGGTCTCCTTGATCCGTTCATGGATGAACATCAGGAGTTCGTGCTGTTTGCGCGTGAGCATGGCGTCGAATCGTCCAGAACAAGGCGTGAACCGTTGCCGATGTTCTGTAAGTGTTCTTGCCTAATGTCAACTTAACGGGAAACGGCCGGCGTCAGGCCATCAACGCCCGCGTCGCCGCCTCGACATCCGCCTGACGCATCAGGCTCTCTCCGACCAGCACGGCCTGCGCATGCGCATCCGACACCCGCGCTACGTCGTCCGGCGTGAAGATGCCGCTCTCGGCGACCAGCAGCGCGTGAACCGGGCTGAGGATGGCGAGGCGTTCGGTGACGGCCAGATCGACTTCGAACGTCCGCAGCGAGCGGTTGTTGATGCCCACCAGATCGCCGCCCAACGCGCAGGCGCGGGCCATTTCGGCCTCGTCATGGGTCTCGATCAGGGCGTCCATGCCGAAGCGTCCGGCCTCGGCCAGGAGGTCGGCGGCGAGGGCGTCGTCGATCATGGCGAGGATGATCAGGATGCAGTCGGCGCCGACGGCCCGGCTCTCGGCGACCTGCCAGGGATCGACGATGAAGTCCTTGCG
>JALYPS010000355.1 GCA_030856285.1 Pseudomonadota bacterium | reverse complement strand
GTCCACCAGGGCGACCCACAGGCGCAGGATGTCGGCGCCGCTCTCCTTGATGATGACGGCGGGGTCGGTGGTGTTGCCCTTGGACTTGGACATCTTCTCCCCGTTCTCGTCCTGGGTGAACCCATGGGTGAGGACGGCGTCATAGGGGGCGCGGCCACGGGTGCCGGAGCCTTCGAGCAGGTTGGACTGGAACCAGCCGCGATGCTGGTCCGAGCCCTCCAGATAGAGATCAGCGGGCCAGTGGGACGGGCGGTCGCCGACATAGCCGTGGGCGGGGTCGCGGGTTTCCAGGGTGAAGGCGTGGGTGCAGCCGGAGTCGAACCAGACATCGAGGATGTCCTCGATCTTCTCGTAGCGGGCCGGGTCGTGGGCGCCGAGGAAGTCGGCGTCGGGGCGGGTGAACCAGGCGTCGGCGCCGCCTTCGGCCACCGCGGCGGTGACACGGGCGTCGACCTCGCTGTCGATCAGCGGCTGGCCGGTCTGTTTGTCGACGAACATGGCGAGCGGCGTGCCCCAGGCGCGCTGGCGGCTGATCAGCCAGTCGGGACGGCCCTCGACCATGGAGCGGATGCGATTGCGGCCGGCCTCGGGGTGGAAGGCGGTCTTGTCGATCGCCTCCAGCGCCCGGTCGCGAAGGGTCCCGTCGCCCTTGTGTGGCGCATCCATGCGGATGAACCACTGGGGCGTGTTGCGGAAGATGATCGGGGCCTTGGAGCGCCAGCTGTGGGGATAGGAATGTTCCATCCGGCCACGGGCCAGCAAAGCGCCGGCCTCGATCAGCTTGTCGATCACCGCGGGGTTGGCGGGGCCGAATTTGCCGGTCTTCTTGCCCTCGGTCTCCAACACCTTGAGGCCGGCGAACAGGGGGACGTGATCATAGTAGGCGCCGTCGGGGTCGACCGTGTCGGGCACCTCATGATGGCCGTGGGCCTTCCAGACCTCGAAGTCGTCAGCGCCGTGGCCGGGGGCGGTGTGCACAAAGCCGGTTCCGGCGTCGTCGGTGACATGGTCGCCGGCCAGCAGGGGCACGGAGAAGCCATAGCCCGGCGACAGCTCGGCCAGCGGGTGGGCGCATTCCAGACCCGAGGGGTTCAGGTCGTCGACGCGGGTCCAGGTCGCAATCTTCGCTGTCTTGAAGACGTCCTCGGCCAATTTGTCGGCGACGATCAGCCGGTCGCCCGGTTTGGCCCAGGGCTCGAACTCCAGGCCGGTCTCCATGGCCGTGACCTCATAGAGGCCATAGGCGATCTCGGGGCCGTAGCTGATGGCGCGGTTGGCCGGGATGGTCCAGGGCGTGGTGGTCCAGATCACCACGGCGGGCGTGGCGTGACGGAAGGCCAGCAGGTCGTCGGGATGGTCGTCGGTCGCGCCGGTGACGGGGAATTTGACCCAGACGGTCGGGCTCGTGTGGTCGTGGTATTCGATCTCGGCGTCGGCCAGGGCGGTGCGCTCGACCGGCGACCACATGACCGGCTTGGAGCCGCGATAGAGCTGGCCCGAGTTCTTGAACTTGTGGAACTCCGCGACGATGGCGGCTTCGGTGGTGAAGTCCATGGTGGCGTAGCGGTGGTCCCAGTCGCCGAGGACGCCCAGCCGCTTGAACTGGTCGCGTTGCACGTCGATCCAGCCGGTCGCGTACTCACGGCAGGCCTGGCGGAACTCGGCCTTGGAGACCTCGTCCTTGCGGCGGCCCTTGGCGCGGTATTGCTCCTCGATCTTCCACTCGATCGGCAGGCCGTGGCAGTCCCAGCCGGGAACGTAATCGACGTCATTGCCCAGCAGGAAGCGGCTGCGGACGACGAAGTCCTTCAGCGTCTTGTTCAGGGCGTGGCCGATGTGGATGTCGCCGTTGGCGTAGGGCGGGCCGTCATGCAGGACATAGAGGGGCGCGCCCTCGGCCTGACGCTGTTTGCGCAGCGCGGAATAGAGATCGCCCCACTGCTCGATGATCGCCGGTTCCTTTTGCGGCAGGCCGCCGCGCATGGGGAAGGGCGTCTCGGGCAGGAAGACCGTCTCGCGATAGTCGCGGCCGTTGGAAGGCGTGTCGGTGGCGTCAGCCATAAGTCTCGTCTCGTCGTTTGATCGTTCGCGCGGAGTTTCGAAGAACCCGACGTGCGCGGGGCTACAGCCCTGCAGCGCTACGCCGGGCGGCTAATCGAAATCGGGCGAAACACGCGGACGGTCATGGTGCGAACGGTCTAGCAGACGGCGAGGGGCGGGCGCCAGCCCGCGCCGTCAGGATCAGTCGGTTGGCAGGGGTAACGCCGGCAGCGCAGGATCGGCCAGAATCGGGAGATCGGACGATGCGTCTTTTGGGTCTGGCGGTGCTGGTGTTGGCGACGGGAGCGGCGCCGCCCGCTTTCACGCAAGAGGGGTCCGAGGGAAGCCGGGCCTTTGTGGAGAGCGTGTTTGCGGCCTATGCCGGCTATGGCGAAGGCGTCAACTGGCCGCTGGACGGACGCCGGCTCGATCAAGTCTGGAACCCCCGCATGGCGGACCTGATACGACGCGATCGCGAGCGTGCGTCCCGCGGGGCCGCCCATCTGGCCAGCGATCCCTTGTGCCAGTGCCAGCGCTGGGATGCCCTGACCGTCGAGGGCATTACGGGAGGATTGCAAAACGACCGTCGGCGCATCCTGCGGGTGGCCTTCGTCAATGGCGGCGACCGGGCGGAGACCTATGTCCAGCTGGAGGGGAACCCGAACCAGGGGTGGCGTATCAGCGACGTGCTCAGGCCTGATGGCTCCAGCCTGGCGGCGGCCCTGGCGGCGTGGAAGCCCGAGGGCGAGGAGGGAGGCGCCAACGGGCAGCAAGCGCGGCACGAGCCGCAAGGCGCCGAGGCATTCGTGCGGGCGGTCTATGCCTCGTATTCCGTTGATGACGCGACGCCGCCAATGGTTCGCGGACAGGCGACGGTCTGGTCCGACCGGATGAACGCCCTCATCCTCAGGGATCAGGAACTGGCGACCGAAGATCTGCCGTATCTGGACGCCGATCCGATCTGCAACTGCCAGGATTGGGAGAATCTGGCGGTGCGCAGCGTTCGGATTGATCGGGAACCCGGTGGGACCGGCGTCCGGGCGACCGTGGATTTCGTCAACGCGGGCCAGGCGGCGACGACGGTGCTGCGATTGAGGGGCGGCCCCGGAAACTGGCGCATTGATGATGTGCTGAACGAGGGCGATCACCCCAGTCTGGCGGCGGCGCTCGCGGAATCGAACCGACGGATCGAGGCGGGGGGCAAGGCATACGGCCGCGACTGAGGCTTGCCAGCGACGGAACGGGTCGGGATAGTCGAGGCCAGACCGGAGGTTCCCATGCGCCCGTCCCTGATCGCCATCGCCGCCTTCGCCGCACTCGCCGCCTGTTCACCGTCGGGAGACGCCGTCGTCGAACCGGCCGATGCGCCCGCCGCCCGGCCGCCGGGTCGCGCGGCGATCTACGATGCGGCGCGGGTTGGGCCGGAGGCTTTCGTGCGCGCCCTCTACGCCATCCACACGGTCCCCGACGCCGACATGGGCGAGCCGCTGCAGCCGGGGCAGGATCCGATCTACGACCGGATGCTGAACGCCATGATCGGCGCGGACTTCGCCAAGGCGGCGGGAGAGGTGCCGACGTTGAACTACGATCCGATCTGCGACTGTCAGGACGTCGAGGCCTTCACCCTCGATTCCGTCGCCGTGACCCAGTCGGGCCCCGCAGCGGCTGAAGCGGCGGTGGTCTTCACCAATGCGGGCGAGACGAAGCGGCTGACGCTGAAACTGGTCAAGGAGGGGCCGATGTGGAGGGTCTCGGACGTGCTGGTTCCGGGCCGCCAGTCGCTGACCGAACAGCTGATGGCGGCGATCAGCTAGCCAGAACCCGTCGCGCCGCCGCCGCGTCGGCGTCGATCTGGATCTTGAGGGCCTCGAGCCCGTCGAAGGCCATCTCGCCGCGCAGGAGGGCGACCAGTTCGGTCTCGATCGTCTGGCCGTAGAGATCGCCGTCGAAGTCGAACAGCCAGACCTCGAGCAGGGGCTGGTCAATCTCGAACATGGGGCGGACGCCGAGATTGGCGACGCCGTCGATAACCCGGCCATCGGGGAGGCGGGAGCGCGTGGCGTAGACGCCATAGGCGGGACGCATGTAGTCGCCCATCGCCACATTGGCGGTCGGCACGCCGATGGTGCGGCCGCGCTTCTCGCCGTGGATGACCTCGCCCTCGATGGCGAAGGGACGGCCCAGGATGGCGGCGGCGCGAGGCATGTCGCCGGCCTTGAGCGCCTCGCGGACCCCGGAGGACGAAAGTTTCAGCCCGTCGGGGTCGTCGATTCGATCGACGATCGTGACGCCGAAGCCCAGCGTCTCGCCGTGGCGGCGCAGGCCCTCGGGGGAGCCGGCGCGGCTTTTGCCGTATGTGAAGTCGAAGCCGATCGC
>JALYPS010000351.1 GCA_030856285.1 Pseudomonadota bacterium | reverse complement strand
CGACGCCCGCGCGCTGGCTCTCCCTGACGCTGACGCCCGAGGGCGTGGACATGAAGGTCTGATCGATGGTCGATGGAGTCACCACAGCCACCGCCAATAACCGCATCAGCGCGGGCGGCGCCTCGCTGGTCTCGAATTTCGAGACCTTCCTCAGCCTGCTGACCGCCCAGTTGCGCAACCAGGACCCGCTGTCGCCGGTGGACTCCAACCAGTTCACCGCCCAGCTGACCCAGATGGCGGGGGTCGAGCAGCAACTGCTGACCAACGATCTGCTCACCAGCCTGCTGGAAGCCAACCAGGGCGGCGGCCTCAGCGATGCGGCCCAGTACATCGGCAAGACCGCCACCGCCGGCTGGTCCGCCACCAAGCTGGAAGACGGTGCCGCCACCTGGAGCTACGAACTGGCGGGCGACGCCAGGTCCGCCAAGCTGGAAGTGCTCGATTCCACCGGCAAGGTGGTCTGGACCGGCGACGCCGACGATCTGGGCGAGGGCGTCCACGACTTCACCTGGGACGGCAAGACCACCGCAGGCGGACAGCTGCCGGACGGCGGCATCTATTCCCTGAAGATCACCGCCGTCGGCTCCGACAGCCGCACCGTCGCGTCCCAGGTCCTGATCCGGGGCCAGGTCTCCGGCGTCGAGATGTACGACGGCCAGCCCTACCTCACCATCGGCAACTCCATCGTGCCCATGACCAGCGTAATCGCGCTGGAACAGCGCATGACCCCCGCCACGCCCGCCAACGACGACGACGATCCCAGCCTGCTGGCCACGATCGCCTCGTCGCTCAATCCCCTCAAGTTGTTCTCGTAAGGAGCTTTCGCCATGAGCATCAACAGCGCCCTTCTGGCCGGCGTGTCCGGACTGACCGCCAACGCCGCCGCCCTCGCCGCCATCTCGCAGAACATCGCGAACGTGAACACGATCGGCTACAAGCGCACCGCCGGTGAGTTCTCCACCGTGGTCAACAGCCAGAGCATGGGGGCCGGCTATTCCGCCGGCGGCGTCCTGGCCAGCGCCCGCCATTACATCAGCCAGTCCGGCCAGCTTCAGCGCACCACCTCCTCCACCGACCTCGGCATCGCCGGCCAGGGCTTCTTCGTCACCACCGAAAAGGCCGAGGGCCTGGACGCCACCGACGCCCGCCAGTTCACCCGCGCCGGTGCCTTCCGCGTCGACAACTTCGGCTATCTGAAGAACACCGCCGGGCTCTATCTGCAGGGCTGGCCGGTGGACGCCGAGGGCGTCATCGCCACCGACCCGTCGGACCTGGGCCGGCTGCGTTCGATCAACGTCGGCTCTGTCGGCGGCACCGCCGAGGCCACCACCCGCGCCCAGCTGAACGCCAACCTCCAGTCCAGCCAGGCCGTCTCGGCCGAGGCGGCCGATGCCGCGCTCGTTCCCCCCGGACCCAATGCCTACAACGCCGCGACCAACTCCATGGCCATGTGGGACCCGGAGACCGGCGCGGGCGTCAAGCCGGACTTCGAGCTGACGATCCCTGCGTCTGACTCCAAGGGCGGCCAGCGCACCCTCGCCATCTCGTTCCTGAAGACCGACGTGCCGAACCAGTGGTACGCCGAAATCCGCGCCATCCCTGCCTCGGACGTCGAGTCCGGTGCCGGCCTCAGCAACGGCCAGATCCGAACCGGCCTCGTCGCCTTCACCCAGGACGGACGCCTGGACGTGGACGCCATGGCTGCCCTGGGTGCCCAGGCCCTGTTCCCCGACGTGACCGCCGCCAGCCTCAGCTTCGGCGCCTCCGACGGCGCTGCGCCCGCCGCAGGGACGGTGAAATGGGCTGGAGGTCTCGGCATCGACGACCAGATCATCACCTTCGATCTGAACGCCTCGGCCGGCGGCCTGACCCAGTACGACAGCGACTCCGTCGTCCAGGCCGTCACCACCAATGGCACCGCCTTCGGCAATCTGTCGAACATCGAGATCGACGAGGAGGGCTTCGTCACCGCCATCTTCGACAACGGCGTCACGCGCCAGATCG
>JALYPS010000319.1 GCA_030856285.1 Pseudomonadota bacterium | reverse complement strand
GGCGCCCCCTTTGGCGGCCTGATGGCGGCGCTGGCCGCCGGCACCATGCGGCAGGGGCTCGGCATCGAGACGCCGCTGCAGTCCGTGACCGTCCAGTACCTGGCCGCCGCCCGCTTCGAGGATGCAGTCTTCACCCCGACAATGAACCGCGGCGGTCGCAACGTCGCCTATGCCTCGGTGACCGGCGGGCAGGGCGACCGGCCTGCGATCCAGGCGCTGGGAACGTACGGGCGCGATGTAGCCGGACCGGTACTGACGCCTCTGGTCGCCTCGCCGACGCCGGTAGCGGACCTGGATTCTACGCCGCTGGATGCGACCTTCGGTCCGTGGTTCACCCGGCACATCGACCACCGCTTCGTCGCCGGTCCGAAACTGTTCGGCGAGAACGCGGGCCGGACGCCCGAGCTCGGCTGCTGGATGCGCACCAAGGACGCCGCGCCGCTGGACGAGGCCCGACTGCTGTTCCTGCTGGACGGCCTGTATCCGACCTATTTCACGGCCTTCCCGGCCCCGCCGATCATCTCCGCCAGCGTCGATCTGCGTGCTGATCTGCTGACCGAACTGACCCCCGAGATTTCGCCGGAAGGGTGGGCTTATTTCGATTTCACCAGCCGGGATGTCGGCGGCGGCTGGGCGGTCGAGGACGGCGTGGCCCATGCGCCGGACGGCCGCCCGCTGGCGTTGGTCCGTCAACGGCGCAAGCTGTTGCCGACCCGAGGTTAGAAGCCGCCCTCGCCGGACCCGTCAGACAACGGCGGTGGTCGTCTTGATGAACCCGCCGCCCAGCAACCGATCCGGATCGGCGGGGTCATAGAGAGCGCAGGCCTGACCCGGGGCCACGCCTTCTTCGCCCGAGGCGAAGGTCACGGCCACAGCGCCCTCGACCCACGACAGGCGCGCGGGGGAGGGCGGACGGGTCGAGCGGACGCGCGCCAGCACCGGCGCGCCAGCCTTGGCCGCCGCCTCGATCGAAACCTCGTCGCCCAGCCAGTTGGTTTCGTCCAGCCTCAGTGACGCCGTCAGAAGCGCCTCGCGCGGGCCGACGATGACGTGGCGCTTCACCGGATCCAGACGGGTCACGAACAGGGGCTCGCCCACGGCGACGTTCAGGCCCCGGCGTTGGCCGATGGTGTAGTCGGTGATGCCCGAATGGCCGCCCAGCACGCGGCCGTCCATGTGCACGATCTCGCCAGCCTCACGGCCCTGCGGCCGCAGTTTGTCGATCAGGGTGCGGTAATCGCCATTGGGAACGAAGCAGATGTCCTGACTGTCCGGCTTGGCGGCGATGCGCAGGCCCAGCTCGGCGGCCACGCCACGGACCTGGGGCTTCTCCAGATCGGCCAGCGGGAAGCGCAGATAGTCGAGTTGCTGCGCCGTGGTGGCGAACAGGAAATAGGACTGGTCGCGCGAGTGGTCGATCGCCTTGCGCATCTGGGCGCGGTCGCCGACCACCGAGCGCCGGACATAGTGGCCTGTCGCCATGGCCTCGGCCCCGAGATCGCGGGCGACGTCGAGCAGGTCGCGGAATTTGACCGTCTGGTTGCAGCGGATGCAGGGCACCGGCGTCTGGCCCGCCAGATAGCTGTCAGCGAACTGGTCGATGACCGCGTCGCGGAACCGGCTTTCGTAGTCGAGGACATAGTGGGGGATGCCCAGCGTCTCGGCCGCCAGCCGGGCGTCGTGGATATCCTGCCCGGCGCAGCAGGCGCCCTTCTTCTTCAGCGCCGCCCCGTGGTCATAGAGTTGCAGCGTCACGCCGACGACGTCATAGCCCGCCTTGTGCAGCAGGGCCGCGACCACGGTGGAATCCACCCCGCCCGACATGGCCGCCACCACGCGCGACCCGACCGGCAGGCCGACGGCCGCGCGTGCGGCCTCGACCGCTGCGTCCATGTCAGGGCGCGCGATGTTCGGGACCGGGCAGATGTCCTCGGCCAAAATGGACGTGTCAGGCGTCATGGGCCGCCATGTAGTGCGAAAACGGAGCGAATTCGAGGCTTGGCCGGAAACGAAAACGGCCGCCTCCGTTTCCGGAAGCGGCCGTGATCTCGTCGGAGCGGTCGCCTTACGGGCGGCCGTAGTGCTGGATGCGCGTGGTGCGCAGGCCCTGCATGCCCCATTTGTCGATCGCTTTCTGCCAGGCGAGGAACTCCTCGGCCGTCAGACGATAGCGCGCGAGCGCGTCTTCCAGGCTGATCAGCCCGCCGCGAACAGCGGCCACGACCTCCGCCTTGCGGCGGATCACCCAACGGTCCGTATTGGCCGGAGGGAGGTCGTGCAGCGTCAGGGGAGTGCCCGTCGGCCCGACCACGTATTGTTCGCCTCGATTATTCAGGCGTCGCTCTTGCAACATGGGCTTATGCCTCATTGACCACCACCACTGGGAGTGAACGATAGCGGTCGGCAGCTAAGGGCCGTTTAAGCGTCGTGGTGAAGGAAAGGCTAAAATGCCATCCGCCCACTGTCTCAATATTCAACGAAGGATTCATTGAGATTTACGCCCTGTTACTCAAGTATCAGCGTTTGATGCTGATAAGTTCAGCGAGCATTTCGTCCGCGGTGGTGATGATCTTGGACGATGCGGAATAGGCGCGCTGGGTGGTGATCAGTCCGGTGAACTCCGCCGACAGGTCGACGGTCGAGGCCTCCAGCTGTGACGCCCCGATAAGGCCCGCGCCGCCGGTGCCCGCGGCCTTGAGGTTGTAGCCGCCGGAACCCTGGCTGACGCGGTAGGCGTTGCCCGAGGTCTGGGACAGGCTGTCCGGGCTGGGGAAGGTCGCCAGGGCGATCTGGGCGATCTGGCGCGTGACGCCGTTGTCGAAGATGGCGGTGACGAAGCCCGTGTCGTCGATCTTGACCTCCGACAGGTTGCCGAAGGCCGTGCCGTTGGTCAGGATCGCCTGCACCACCGAGCCGCTGTCATACTGGGTCAGGCCGCCGGTCGCCGCGGTCAGGTCAAAGGCCAGATCCTGGCTGTCGATGCCGAGCCCGGGAGCCCAGTTCACTTCCCCCGCGGCCGGCGCGGCCGAGCTGGACGAGCCGAAGCTCAAGGTGGCGGTCGTGACGTCCGGGAACAGGGCGTTGGCGCCGAGGGCGGCCATGGCGACCGGATCAAGGCGCCCATCCTGTGTGAAGGCGACAAGGCCGCTCCTGATCTGACCGTTCGACAGTCCGGCGCCGGTGACGATATCCGACGCCGGAATCGCGCGAATCTCGGCGTGCCACTGGTTGGGAACAGTGCTCTTGAGGAACGAGAGCGCGACAGTCCGTTGACCGCCCTTGGAGTCCGAAACCGGGATCGTCAGTTCGAAGTCAGGCTTCACGCCCGCGCCGGTTTCGGGGTCCCACATGGCCATGGAGTTGGTCGCGGGGTCGTAGGCGTTGGCGCCGGGAGGAACCGCCGCGGCGTCGGTGGCTTCGGCCGAGACCAGTTGGCTGGACTTGATGTTGGCGTTCAGCTGGATACGGGTGGTGGCTTCCGCCGTGCCGCCGACCGAGCCGACGTTGATCGTCCGCAGCCGGTTCAGGTCGGACGGGTCGGTGGCGATGTTGCCCTCGGAGTCGACCGGCCAGCCTTGCAGGTACAGGCCCGAGGTGTTCTTCAAATAGCCGAGGTTGTCGACGCTGAAGGCGCCGGCGCGGGTGAACAAGCGGCTGTCCGTGACCTGCAGATTTTCGGGTTTCTCGGTGACCACGAAGAAGCCCTGACCGGCGATGCCGAGGTCGGTGTTGGAGGTCGTGCGCTGCAGCTGGCCGTTCTGGCTGGTGAAGTGGCGGGCCGTGGCCAGCACGCCGCCGGCGGAATAACCCGCGCCCTGCGACTGACTGTTGATGACCGTCGAGAACTCGCCCGCGGTGCGTTTGTAGCCGACGGTGTTCACGTTTGCGATGTTCTGCGAGATGGCGGCAAGGGCGGCGGCGTTGGCGGTCAGGCCGGACACGCCGGCCAGAAGGGCGCTGTTGATACTCATGGCGCGGGGCTCCTTACGAGAACAGTTTCAATGGATTGAACGATGATGCGAGCGATGCCAGCAGGCCTTGTTCGTCGTCATCATTGGCAGGTGGGGCTGTGTTTTGGCCGGCCCGGGCCTCTTCCAGTGCGATCACGGTGGAGAGGGGGAGGATGGAGTTGCCGACCGTCAAATAGGGCACCCCGTCGTACATCTCGACGCCGGTGATCCGGCCACGCGTCAGCACCTGGCTATCGAGGGCGCCGCCGGCGGGGTCCTTGGCCACGACCCGCAGCGAATAGACCTGACCGTTTTGGCCGTCATTGCCGCTGGTGGCCTCGCCGTCCCAGGTGAAATCATGGACGCCCGTCGTCCGGTCGGGGGCGTCGCCGGACCAGACGACCTTGCCCGCGCCATCCAGCACCTCGAGCCTCGCCGAGGCTGCGTTCGACGCCAGCTCATAGCTCCAGGTCGCTTCGCCGTCGGTGAATTTGGTGGCCGACCAGGCCGCAGTGGCTTCCTTGCCGATATAGGTGGCCGCGCTGGCCAGGCCGCCGCCGCCCTGGGCCGCCAGCAGGCCTTTCAGCAGGTCGTTGGTCAGCAGTTGCTGCTCGACGCCGGCCATCTGCGTCAGCTGTGCGGTGAACTGGTTGGAATCGACCGGCGACAGCGGATCCTGGTTCTTCAACTGCGAGGTCAGCAGGGTGAGGAACGTCTCGAAATTGGACGCCAGCATGCTCGATCCGGCGGCGATCCGGCCGGTGGCGTTGCTGGCGGCGCTTGAGGCGGCTTCGACCATCGATCAGACCTTCATATCCAGGCCCGAGGGCGAGAGGGTGAGCGCCATCCAGCGGGGAGGCTGGGCGACATCGATTTCCGCATTCAGACGAGAGGCGGCGGCGAAGCGGGACGAACCGTTCCGCGCATCCTGCCCTCGGTCGAAAGCGCTCGAGCCGCTGTCCCGCTCGGCGAATTCGAAGGCGTCCTCGGCCAGATGGAAGCCGGCCTCCTCGAGCTGTCGGCGCAGTTCGTCGGCGCGGCCTCTCAAATCCGTGGCCGCGGCCGGGTTGTCGAAGGCCAGGCGGGCGTTCAGCCGGCCCTCGGAGTCGATGTCCAGCTTGACGTCGACGCGCCCGAGCTCATCCGGCGTCAGCGCCATTTCGAACCGGGTGGAACGGCCCTCGAGCCGGCGCTGGATCTGGGCGGCGATCTGGGCGGTCGCCTCGATGGTGGCGCGCGACAACTGGGACACGCCGGTTTCGCGTGAGCCGGCGGCGGCCTGGGTCTGGGCGGTCGCGCTTTCGAGGGGAGGCAGGGTTTCTGAGGGTGCCCCTTCGGTCTCGCCGCCGTTGGCGATGTCGCGAGCGAGGACGGCGACGGTGAATTCTGCGGGACCTCCGGCCGGGTTGGCGGCGACGGCAGGGGCTGCGGTCCCGGTCGCGGGAGCCCGTCGGGCCGGATCAGCAACGCCCGACCCCTCACTGGTCCTGACATCGAGCGGTCCCAG